>DATKZW010000139.1:0-2650 GCA_035527775.1 Sumerlaeia bacterium
GGTGCGGCTACATGCCCCGCCGTCTCGCCATCATGGATTTCGAGAACGACACGAGTGAGAGCCGCTACGATTTTCTCTCGGCCGCCCTGCCCGAGTACCTGAGCGCGTCCCTGGCCAACAGCCGCGCCATTCGCCTCCTGGAACGCCAGGACATTCACCGTTACCTGAACGAGATTGACTCCGATCCCTCCGACACCCGGCGCCTGTCGCGGTGGCAGAAGCTGGGCGAGAGAATCGGGGCGGAGTACCTCGTGGCCGGCAGCGTCTCGCGCCTCGACCGGAACTTCATTATCACGACTCGCCTTTTCAGCGTCGATAAGGGGGAAGTCGTTCTCGGTTCCGCCGTCACTCAAGCCTGCGTGAATGAGTACGAGATCTACCACGTCGCGCAGACGATTGCTCGGTACCTGGCCTACCAGCTGCGGCCTCACGGTCTGACCCCGGCGCAAAGCCAGGTTCCTCCTCCCGCCTTCTCGCCGTCGGCTGCGGAGCAACCGCCGCTGCCCGTCGCGAACGAGCCCGTTCGGTAAGGGGAGAGGCCGACGCGCCTTCCACGTCTCTCCTAGGCGCGGGCGCGACGTCCCGCCGCGGATGAACGCCATGGCAGCAGCCGCAACCCACGCCCGGATCCTGCTCGTCGATGACGAGGCGTACTTCTGCCAGTTCCTGACGAATCTCTTTCGCGAGGAACCGGTCCAGGTGGTCTCGCGCACCTACGGCGCCGAGGCCGTGGATCTGCTCGAACACGAGTCCTTCGACCTTATCATCATCGACTACCAGTTGCCCGACATGCTAGGAACCGACCTGTTGGCTTGGATCGGCGCGCGAGAGATCGCGGCGCCGTGCGTCATGGTAACCGCTTACGGGACCATCGACCTGGCGGTCGAGGCGATGAAAGCAGGCGCCGTCGATTTTTTCACGAAGCCGTTGCAAAACCCCTCGGCCTTTGTCCGTTTCCTGAGTCGGATTCTCTTCCGCGAACCGACGGCTGCCCGCGGGAAAGGCGGCGAGTCCCCTCCGCGCCCGGAAGCGGCGGAATCCGCCTTTCTATCGGAGACGGTCCGATTCGCGGGGCGCGTTGCGAGCGCCCGAGAGCGCTGCGCCCGCCTCGACCCGCCCGTCGCCCTCAGCCGGCGCGAGTATGAAGTCCTCGCCGCCCTCCTGCGCGGATTCGCCAACAAGGAGATCGCCTCGGCTCTCTATATCAGCGAACGCACGGTCAAGAATCACCTGACTCACATCTACCGGAAATTCGGGGTGAGCGGGCGATCCCAGCTTTTCAACCGGCTTCTGGTGGACGGCGCTTGAAGCCGTCTGAGTCCCCGGCTCCGAGGGCGGACCTCCAGGTCCCGAGTTCGATGTCCTGTGATTGCGGAAGCCGCTTTGCTCCCGCTCATCGGTCAGACCGGGAGGAGGATGGAGCGATGGAAACCGAAACGCGCAGGACCATCAGCGCCCGGCAGATGGTCGCCGCAACCAGACCCAGAAAAAGCCGGTCCAGCGTCTTTTTTGGCTCGCACTTCCCGCGCGGTTTTGCTAGGATCCAACCGCATTGGAGTGGATCAGAGCCGCCCCCGTGGTTCCGGCCGGAGAGGGGCAACATGGAAACCGTAAAGCCGCCGTCGTCCGCATCGTCGCCCCCCGGGGGTTCTTTGCCACCTGCGGGGATCGTCAGATCGGGAGGCGTCCCGATGAGTCGAGAGACCGCGTGGCGCCGCGCCGGAGACGAGACGACTCGTTCCTTGAGAGAGGAGGCGTCCTGTTTTCGCGTGTTGTGCGCGGCGTGACCGTGCGGCAAGCGGCCTTGCCCCAATGAAAGGGCGCGTCTTGACCGCGCGGGAGCCCGTGCCGAGAAGGAATAGACCCGTCTAACGGCATCAAGATTGGGGAGGAGGGAACGCCGATGGCATCTCAAGCGTTCAAGGAGTGCCCCCAATGCGGCATGCAGTTGACTGACAAGAATGAGTCATGTCCGACATGCGGCCTGACGCGCAAGGGGATGGCGAAGTTCGTCTTGTCGCCCACGGAGCCCAAAGACTCAGTCCCCGTCGCCGAGCATCCGTGCGAGGATCTCGACGAGATGCTGGCCGAAGAACTCAGCAATCTGCTTGACCGGGAACAAGACACCCCGGAATCCGCCGGAGCGGACTTGTGGCCGAGTCTCCTGGTCGAACTCGACAAACCCAGGAACGGCGCCGAGAAGAGCCGAGCGGAGGGCTTCGTCGGTTTTGTGCCTCCTCCGCGAAGCATCGGGGCTGCGCACAAACCGGTGATCATGCCCCGACACGTTTCTCGTTCCATGTTCCCTACGAAAGACTCCCAGCAGGAATCCCCTGAGAAGATGGCCGGCAAAACCCCCGGCGAGAGCCGCACGCCCCAGCCCCGCCCCACGCCGCAAGTCTCTCCCCGGTCCGACGACGTATCCGCCGAGATCGCCCACGCGGAAAAACTCTTACGCCACGCGAATCCGGAGGTGCGCAAACAAGCCGCCAAGAAGCTCAAGGAATTGATCCTGCGCCAGCACGGCGAAGGATGACTCGGAGCGTGAGCGCCTGCGCGGCGCTCGCCATCTACCGCAACCGGTACTCGCGCACGCTAGTGGGATCATTGGGGTTGTAGAGCGGATTCCGAAAGGCCGGGCGGGGAGCGA
>DATKZW010000140.1:0-2153 GCA_035527775.1 Sumerlaeia bacterium
CGCAACGCCACGCCCAGGTTTGGAATCGCCCGGACCTGGAGTCGCTCTATATCCCATGTCGCTCGCATTGTAAAAGCCCTTTTCCCCGGAAAGACCGGCGTGAACTTGTGAATCATGGCCAAAGACACGGCCCCATCGCGACGAGGACCGCGCAGAGACGCCCGTTCGGGTCTCATTGCGGTTGACTCGCGCCGAAGGAACGGGGACGATGTGGACCCGGTCCATGCTGTGGACCCGGTCCATGCTGTCCGTCAGTTGGGACGACGCAGGGGCCCCGTGAAGGGCCAAGTGGGAAATCCGGATTTGGGAAACCGCTTAACACGATTGCTCATGGTCTGCCAAGACGGCCCTCAAAAGGCCAGCAGCCGGGTGCGAGGGTACCAATACGTCGAGGCTTTGGAGCGAAGAGGCCTTCGAGTGCGAACGGCCTGCGCGAGGGATTGCCGGGGCGACCGAGGCGGAAGCGTGAAACGCCGTCTGCTTCGTCGGCGGTACTTGGCGCAGCTGTGTCGCGATCTGGCGTGGGCCGACGTCGTTTTTGTCCAACGCTTGGTTAAGGGCGCAAGAACGCTGGACCTCGTGGCTCAGTGCGCCAAGCCGATGATCTATGATTTCGACGACGCCCTGTTCGAGCGCCCCGAAGACGCGTCGGGGCGCCGGATCGGTCACCAGGGGCGAATCGAAGGGGGCGAAGGCCGGCGGGGCGCCGGCGAAGGGGACCCGGAAGCGGAACGGGAATGGTCCGAGCAGGCGGAATGGCTTCGACGCATGGTCGGGCAAGCCCGTTTGTGCTCGGTAACCGCCCCCGCGCTGGCGCAATGGGTGAAGGAGAATTTCCCCGGAAAACCCGTTCTGGAAATCCTCGGTCCCGTCGACACGGATCGCTTCACTCCTCCGCCAGATGAGAAGAGGCGCCGGGTAATCGGCTGGGTCGGGGGCGCCTCAACCAGTCCCTACCTCGAGATCATCGCCGACCCGCTGAAGGAGGCGCTCCGACGCCATCCGGACTGGGAGCTGTGGTTGGTCGGGGCGAAACCGGCCGTCGTGGCCAACCTCGGCATTGCGGCGCGGGCGCTTTCGTGGAGCCTCGAAGAGGAGGCCGATCTGCTGCGCCAGTTCGCCGTGGGCGTTCAGCCTCTGCCCGACAGTCCCTGGACCCGCGGCAAGGGCGGGTACAAGGCGCTTCAGTACATGGCCGTCGCGGCGCCGGTCATTTCCAGCCCCGTCGGCGTCAACCAATCTCTCGTGGAGCACGGCCGGACGGGCTACCTGGCGGCTTCGCCCGAGCAGTGGGTAGAGAGTCTGGAAAAACTCGTTCAGGATCCTGAATTAAGGCGCCGGTTCGGCCAGGCGGGGCGTGAGAAAGTCGTGTCCCGACATTCTCTGACGCGAGCTGCCGACGTCTTGTCCCGTCGAATTCGCGATCTGGCGGAAGTCGGCGGGGTCGATGCAACGGGAAAAGCGGAGTGAGTCAGCACGGCAAAAACCCGTCGCTCGAGCCCGTCGCATGTCCCTATTGCGGGTCCCGCCGGGCCAGACCTTGGAGATCTTCCCCGGACCGATTGCTTCGCCGGTTCGACACGGTTTGGACCGCCCTTCGATGTCGCGACTGCGGCGTTTGCTACACTTCCCCCCGACCCGCTTCCGCTTCCATCGGCGATCACTACCCCGACAAGTACGCTCCCTACCGCCCCGACAAGAAGTCCGGCAGGTCTTCGGATTTCTTCGCCTTGGGGCGACTCAAACCCAACGATCACGCCTTTATGGTTCACGAGTTGGGCTACCAAGCCCAGAGGGGGGAACGGTCCATCTCCCGCTGGCGGGCCCGTTTCCCATCGCTGGCCATGGTTTCCTCCCCGCCTCCGCCGGCAGACTTGGGAAAGGGACGATTGCTGGAGATCGGCTGCTCCCACGGTCTGTACCTCGAGCGGGTCCGGATGCTGGGTTGGCGCGTTCAAGGGGTCGAGCTTTCCCGGTCCGCCTCGGAGTTCGCCCGCGGCGAACGGGGACTGGACGTTCACACCGGGCCATTTCAGGCCGATCTGTTCCCCGAGGCTTCATTTGAGTGCGTAGTCATGTGGCAGGTCCTCGAACACGTGGCCGAACCCTTGGAGGTCCTAGGGGAGGTCTTCCGGTTGACTCGCCCCGGCGGG
>DATKZW010000141.1:0-2928 GCA_035527775.1 Sumerlaeia bacterium
TTTGCCGACCACGTGCGAAGCCGAGGGCTCGCCCGTCTCGACCGACACCTGCCCGCTGTGGCTCAAGGCGAGCTGGGACCACCCGGCGACCGACAAGCGAGGGCCGGTGAAGGTTTACTGGTACGACGGCGGGAAGAAGCCGGGTCTGCCGAGTCCGGTCTTCAGCCGCGACGATCTTTTCAAGGGCGTTCTGTTCCGGGGCGATAAGGGGTATCTGTTGGCGGACTACGAGTTCCGGATCCTGATGCTCGGCGGCGACATGACCCACTACGAGGCGCCCAAGGCCGAGGAGCTGATCCCGCCCTCGCCCGGTCATCACGCGGAATGGATCATCGGCTGCAAGACGGGCAAACCGACGCTGTGCAACTTCGACTACTCGGGCGCCTTGGTTGAGCACAATCTGCTTGCCCTGGCCGCCTATCGCGTGGGCAAGAAGCTGGAATGGGACGCCGAGAACGTGAAGGCGACCAACTGTCCCGAGGCGGACGCCTACATCCGGAAGACCTACCGCAAGGGGTGGGTTCTCAACGGTTAGCGCACGCCCAATGTGGGAGGCGGCCTCCGGCCGGCGACCGTGAGGAGGCAGCCGGGCCGCTCCGGGGAGACGGGAAGGACCGGGAGAGTGGGGCGAGGAAGAACGCCGTTTCCCCGTTGAAGAAAGATGAGCCGATGAAGTGGCGCAGGCATCCTGCCCGTGGATTCTTGGGAAAACATGGGCGGAACGCCCATGCCACCTTTCGCCCACATTCCTCCAGAGCCTTTTCGCACACGCTCTGAGGGAAATCGGGGCGGAGCGTCTGAAATGGTGAAACGAACGCACTCCCTCGACATGCCCCCGCAATCCCCGGCCTTCACGCTGATCGAGTTGCTCATCGTTGTGGCCATTATCGCGATCCTGGCGGCGATCGCCGTGCCCAATTTCCTCGAAGCGCAGACCCGCTCCAAAGTCTCGCGCGCCAAATCCGACATGCGCACGCTCGCGACGGCCCTCGAGGCCTACCGCGTCGACAACCCCGACTACCCCTGGCACGTCCGATCCTGGGACCCGGGACCCGGGCTGCTTCATCGTCTGAAACCGCTGACAACGCCGATCGCCTTCATCACATCGATCCCACTTGATCCCTTCTACGTGAAACTGACCTACCCCGGCTCGCCCTTCGACAAGGACACCTACGACTACTTCGACCTGGCAAGCGCCTCAGCCGACCACCCATGGTTGTTCACGCTGTATGGCAGACCGTGGCGCGTTTCGAGCGCGGGGCCCGACATGAAACAGAGGTGGGGAAGCCAGCCGCCCTACGATTCGAGCAACGGCACAAAGAGCTACGGCGACATCATTCGGTTCCAAGGGTCCTCCGACGACAACTACCTGCCGTTGATGCCGCCCGGATGGGTGTGGGCGCCCGACGGCCCGCCAGGGACGCCGTAGCGCGCCCGATGCGAGTACTCGCGCGAAGGGAGCGTCTGAAATGGCGAAACGAACGCACTCCCTCGACATGCCCCCGCAATCCCCGGCCTTCACGCTGATCGAGTTGCTCATCGTGGTGGCCATCATTGCGATCCTGGCGGCGATCGCCGTGCCGAATTTCCTCCAAGCGCAGGTCCGAGCGAAAGTGTCGAGCGTGAAATCGGACCAGCGCGCCTTGGGCGTCGCCATAGAAGCCTACGCCGTCGACAACGGCAACTACCCCGATTCCTGGCGATGGGAAGCGCTCGGGGGCCGACCCGGCATCGGCGCATACGTCCAATACGTCTGGGAACTGACCACGCCGATCGCCTACATCACGTCCGTGCAGAGGCCCGACCCGTTTCGTCCGGTGCGGGAAACCGGCGTGTTCTGGCAGCTCGATCCGGACTGGATCGGGTCGTTTGTCTACTGGAACTACCAGGGACTGGACGGGCGACGCGCCTACCAGCATATTCCGTTCAGCCCCAAGGCGTGGGTTTTGAGCAGCTTCGGGCCGGATCGCAATATCGACTACATGGAGCGCTTTCCGTATTTCCTTCTCTACGACGTCAGCCCGGCGGGGGACGGGTGGCCTTACGCCCCGGAACGCCCCATTGACATACTCTACGATCCCACGAACGGAACGGTCAGCAACGGCGATATCGGCCGGTGCGGGGGCGAACTCCCTCTTCCGGCCATTCTCGGAGGGTGAGAGAGAAAGGGGGCATCACAAGTGTCACGGAAGAACATCAGCAGGCGGTGTTTCCTTGCAGCCTCCGTGGCTGCCGCCTCATGCAGCGTCGTTCCCAGACGCGAGATCGCCGGAGCGAAGCGCGTCTCCCCCAGCGAGAAACTCAACATTGCCGGCATTGGCGTGGGAGGCATGGGCGGAGGAAACCTTGGCCAACTCGAGGCCGAGAACATCGTGGCGCTGTGCGACGTCGACCACGGCTACGCGGCGAGGACTTTCGCGCGTTATCCCAAGGCGAAGTTGTACAAGGACTTCCGCGTCATGCTCGAGAAGCAGAAGGACATCGACGCCGTCGTGGTGGCGACACCGGATCACACGCACGCCGTGATCAGCATGGCGGCCATCCAGGCGGGCAAACACGTGTACTGCCAGAAGCCGCTGACGCACGACATCTATGAGTCGCGCACCCTGGCGGAAGCGGCGCGCGAGGCCAAGGTCGCGACGGTGATGGGCGTCCAGGGCCATTCCGGCGAAGGCATCCGTCTCATCTGCGAATGGATCTGGGACGGCGCTATTGGCGCCGTCAAGGAGGTGGACGCCTGGTGCAGTCTCTCCTATTACCCGCCCGGCCACGCGAACTGGAGTTCCAAGTGGAGCGACCGGCCAACGGACGCTCCCGCGGCGCCGGAGAACCTTGACTGGGACCTCTGGATCGGCCCTGCGCCGCACCGGCCGTACCATCCGGCTTACCATCCCGCGGTCTGGCGCTGTTGGTGGGATTTCGGATGCG
>DATKZW010000142.1:0-2928 GCA_035527775.1 Sumerlaeia bacterium
ATCGAAGCCGCGCTTCGAGGCGAGGCGTCCGCGCGATGTCCCTCGAAGATGGCCCGGAATCCCTCGAAGGTCTTGTCCGTGTCGACCTCGAGATCGGGGTGAAGGAGTCTGCGGCTCTGGACGAAGCGGTCCATCAGGCGATAGTAGCGGCGCGCGGGTTCGTCAAAGAGGCCGTCGCTCCAGAAGGATTTCAGCATGGGGAAGTAGTTCTGAAGATCGGGCAGGCTGGGAACGATCGTCTCCAGAGTGGCGACGTACTTGGAGCGGTGGGCCGTGTCCTCGATCGCGCCCCTTAAGCACTCCTCGAGGTAGGCCAGGAGATAGCGCGCGTAGCCGATGAAATTCTCGTCGCCGCCCTGGCCCCCGAGGACAACGGTGACGTTCTCGGCGGCAAGTTTCGAGACCCAGAACTGCGGAAACACGCCCGGCCCCGCGGCCGGCTCGTCCATGAACCAGACGATCTTCTCGATGGAGTTGCGGAAGTCCTCGGCGCCGAGGTAGATCTCGATGTATTCCGACCCGGCCGCCTTGGCCATGATCTTGGCGTAGCGCGTTTCGTCGAAGGCCGCCCCTTCGCCGAAGGCGCCGGTGAAGGTCTTGATGGGGGTCGCCTCGCCGAGAAGCAACCGCGCCAAGGCAAGAACGGTCGAGGAGTCGAGTCCGCCGGAGAGGTGCGTTCCGAGAGGAACGTCCGCGCGCAGGCGCAGGCGCACGGCGTCCTGCATCAGCCATTCGAGCCGTTCGACGAAGTAGTCTTCGTCGTGTTCGAGATCCACCTCGCCGGGGACGTCCCAGTAGCGGTCCTGCTTCGGTTCGCCGTCTTGCGGCAAGAGGAGGTTGAAACCCGGCTCCAACTTCCGGACGTTCTGAAAGAGGGTCTTCTCTCCCAGGCAGAACTGGAAGGTCAAGTACTGGCGCAGGCCGTCCGGGTCGACTTCCGCTCGCACGGCGCCGGCCGTCAGGAGAGCCTTGATCTCCGAGGCGAAGGCGAAGGTCTCGCCGTCCCAGACGTAGTAGAACGGCTTGACGCCCAGACGGTCGCGCGAGCAGAAGAGGGTCTTCCTCTTCTCGTCGCAGATCGCGAAGGCCCACATCCCGTTGAAACGCTCGACGCAGTTCGGCCCCCACTCCTCGTAGGCGTGGACAATGACCTCGGTGTCGGAATGGGTGCGGAAGGCGTGGCCGGCTTGGCGCAGATCGCGCGCCAAATCCTCGTAATTGTAAATGCAGCCGTTGAACGTGATCCAGACCGACTCGTTCTCGTTGGCCATCGGTTGGCGGCCGCCCGCGAGGTCGATGATGGACAGGCGCTTGTGGCCCAGCAGGCGCCGCCCGTCCGCGCTCGTCCACGTTCCCTCGTCGTCCGGACCGCGATGGGCGAGGGTCTCGAGCATGGCGGCGAGGCGCGCGTCGAGATCGCTCGCGGGGGCGCGCGTGAAAAGTCCTGCGATTCCGCACATGAGAGGGAAATCCTCACTCCGGGCAGTCGCCGGGGCCGGGGCGGGACGGTCCAGGCGCATCCCTGGACGCTCGCTGCGCGCGGAGGGCGCCCGCCAGGCAGTTCACGGAAGGAACGCCTTCGCCTCGCCGTCGACGAACTGACGGTGCCACAGCTCGACGCAGAGGGCGCCCCAGATGGCGCGGTTGAAGCCGAGATCGGACTTCAGGGCGGCCTCGATGGCGTCGGCGGCGAAAATGCCGCGCCCGCGCGCGCGGTCGCTCAACAGAATGTCGTGGAAGAAGTCGCGCAGATCGTTCTTGATCCAAAGGCCGAGCGGGCACGGGAAACCCATCTTGTCTTTGCGCTCGCGGATCTCCTTCGGGAGGATGTTCTTGGTCGCTTGGCGGAAGAGGTGCTTTAGGCGGCCGTTCTTGAACTTGATGACGGGCGGCGCGGAGCTCATGAGCTCCAACAGCCGGTGATCGAGGAGAGGGGAGCGTCCGTCGAGCCCCCAGGCGGCGCTGACGCAGTCGTCGACGTGTAGGAGCGCGGCGAGGCTGGTCTTCAGCTCGACGTTCATGATGCGGTTGATCATCGCGGCCGCGTTGTGGCTCTCGAAAAGGGCGCGGAACTCCTCGAAGGTCTTGGCGGTGTCAACCTCGAGGCTGGGATTCAGAAACGCCTTGCTGTCGGCGAAGCGGTCCATGAGGCGGTAGTAGCGCTTGACGGGCGTCTCGAAGAGCCCCTCGGCCCAGAAGTTGCGCAGCATCGGCACGTAACTCTGGAGCATCGGCAGACTGGGGACGATCGTCTCGAGCGTCGCCACGTAGCGGGCGCGGTCGGCCGTGTTCTCGATAGCGCCCTTGAGACACTCCTCGAGATAGGCGATCAGGTACCGGGCGTAACCGAGGAAGAACTCGTCGCCCCCTTCGCCGTTGAGAACGACCTTGGCGTGCTTGCTGGCGACTTCGGCCACGAGGTACTCCGAGAAGACGCCGACGCCCGCGGCCGGCTCGTCCATCAGGTACATGACCCGCTCGATGCAGTCGGCGAAGTCCCGGCTCGTGATGATGAGTTCCACGTACTCGGTATTGACTTCCTTCGCCACGAGTCTGGCGAAGGGCCGCTCGTCGTACTTGTCCCCTTCGAGGTAGGCGCCGGTAAAAGTCTTGATCGGCGCCGACTCCCCCAGGAGCATGCGCGTCAGGCAAACGACGGTCGAGGAGTCGAGTCCTCCCGACAGATTCACGCCGATGGGCTCGTCGGTGTTGAGGCATAGACGCACCGAGTCCTGGAGAAGCGCTTCGAGGCGATCCACAAACCAGTCCTCGTCGCGCTCCTCGTCGATCTCGAAGGAGACGTCCCAGTAGCGCGCGACGCGCGGTTCCTCGCCGAGTTTGAGGATGAGGTTGTGCGCCGCTTCGAGTCGTTGCACCCCTCGGAACAGGGTCTGGGCGCCCGTGCAATACTGGAAGGTCAGGTACTGC
>DATKZW010000143.1:0-5063 GCA_035527775.1 Sumerlaeia bacterium
CGGGGAAACCCTTCAGAGCCATATCCTGCACGTTGGCTACCTGGCGCTTCCGGACCTTGTGGGGACCGGAAGCGCCCTCCCGCTCGAGACAACTCACAAGGATGCTTTGCACACGGTTGTCAGGCTCCACCGGCTGGGAAACGACATCTGCACCGTCGTCGGCGGCAGGACCACGCACCCGGTGCGCGTGCAGGTCGGCGGGTTCTCCGCCTTGCCCACGCCGGGCGAGCTCGTCAGACTCCTCGTGGGACTCGAGGGGGCGATAGGAGAAATGGAGGCCATTGCGCGCGTGCTCCAGTCGCTCGCGGATCGCATTCCGGCGTTTGAGCGCGACACGGAGTACGTCGCGTTGGCCTCGGATGCGGAGTATGCCTTCTATGACGGCCTGATCGCCTCTACGGACACAGGCCTGCACCCCGTCGCCGACTACGAGTCCGTGGCGAATGAGTACATTGTTCCCTGGTCCACGGCCAAGTGGACAAGACACAACAGGAGCTCTTACATGGTTGGGGCCCTTGCGCGCGCCAACATCAGCGGAGATCGGTTGTCGGAGACGGCGAAGAGAACGGCGGGCGAACTCGGATTCTCGACGCCGTGCCGCAATCCTTTCATGAACAGCGTCGCCCAAGTCGTTGAGTGCGTCCAGTCCATCGAGGAGAGCGTCAAGATCATTGGCCGACTCCTGGAACGCGGGATCACGCGGGAGGAATCCCATGTGGGTGTGCAGGCAGGCCGAGGCGTGGCGGCGGTCGAGGCCCCCCGAGGGATACTGTTCCACGATTACACCTTCGACGAGACCGGCAGGTGCGCGAAGGCCAACTGCGTGATACCGACCAACCAGAACCACGCCAACATCCAAGGCGACTTTGAGGCCTTCGCGCCGACTATCGCCAATCAGCCCAGAAAGAAAGTCGAGCTCCTTCTGCAAATGCTCGTCCGAGCCTACGATCCTTGCGTGTCCTGCTCGACGCATTGAACGGTCTTCGCCGTCCGGCGCAAGGCTATGGGGGCGAGGGCCGGCGCTGAGAACGCGTTTCTTCGGGGTCGTCCCGCCGGCGGATGGGTTCCTGAGCACAGCGCTCACTTGCGTTCTTTCATCGGGACAGCCTGCTTGCGGGGCAGCGGACGGATGTCGGCTTGCGGAGGCTGGATCATCGGTTCGGCCTCCAGGAGATGAATCACGGCTTCGCGTTGCGTGATTCCCGTGTGGTGCAGCTCGATACAGGCCGGACCAGGGCTCGCGTCGGAGCGCGTTGCCTGGCTCGCGTTGATGCCGAGCCATTCGTCGGACCGCTCAAAGAGGCTTCGCCAAGCCGCCACCACAACCTCCTCTCCCATTTTGTCCAGCGAACCCGAGTAGAACAGCCGGCCGTGGAGCCTGCGATCGGCGCCCCCTTCGCGGTCCGCGACCCCCGCGATCTTCGTGGGCAAGGCCAGCGGCGCCTCGCTCGCAGGCGGGGGAGCAGGAAAGACACTGGGCGTCGTGGCGCCTTCGAGTGTCAACGGCGCTGGCGCCGAGGTCTCCCCCTTGTCCTTCGGCGCGACTGCCTCGAGGGTGGGATCTGGGGAATCTGCGGGGAAGTCCGGTTCGGGCTGCCCGACGACGGCCCGGATCCCGGCGGTGACCAGGAGACCGGGACCGCAGTAGTCGCGTTCGAGGGCTTCGAGAAGGGTCGCCAGCGGCACGGTTGCGGTGGTCAGTTCCGCGATGGGCGCCCACGACTGCACGTCCCGCAAGTAAATCGCGCCTTGGGTTTGGCGTTTTTCGACGCCGCGGGCCGGCACGACGGCTATCTGGGCGCGCGTAGCCTCGAGGGCGGCGCAAGCCAGAAGCGTGGCAACGCCCCCCGCATCGCCATCGGGCCAAGCGGGGATATCGGCCGCGGCGTTGGCTAGCAGGACGCCCTTTTCCGGTCTCTCGAAAGCCTCCCGATCCGCCCCCGCAACCATCCAATAGCGGCCGGCTCCCCGGTCGACCAAGCGGACTGAGACCGCTTCGGGAGGCCGTTCCCCGATCACGCGTCTCTCTTGGGCCGGCGACGCGTCTTGCGCCTCGATTCTCAGGACGACGGCCGACGCGCCCGTGATCCCGGGGGCGTCCCTCAACAGGAGATCGAAACCCGCCACGTTCCTCGGAACGATGGCGACGGTGTTCGTGGAGACGACTTCCGCCGTGAGGTGCGCCGGCCGCTCGCGTTGCGCGGATCGGCGCAGGCGGAGCCAAGCGTTTCGCTCCGCCCCCGATGGTTCGCCGGCGGCCACGACGCGACGCGGGATCGGAGGAAGGGGATGCCGATCGAGGAAGCGGAAAAGGGAGTCAAGAACGTCCGCTCTGCGACTGGCCTCGATGTTGACTCGCGCGCAAAGGGGCTCCCCGCCCTCTTCTTCGCGCCCGACGAGCGGGTCGGGCGGCGATCCGGCTTGAGCCGCAATGAAGAGAGGGGGCGGCGTGAGCTCCTCCAAAGCGCTCCGAAGACGTTCCGCGCAGGGACCGTCCCATTGTCCGTCGATCGCGGCGAGGGCGGCGTATCCTCTGGGGCGGGCGAGCGCCTCGATCAAAGCGCCGGGCGCCGCGTCGGCGAAAGCGATCAGGCAGTTGCGCGAGGGATCGACGGCGACTCGGGCGGCGACGTCGCGCCGCACCGCTTCCAAGGCGTTGCGCCACCGGTCAAGACCGCCCCAGGGATCCGGCAGCCGGGGAGCGGCGAGAGCCCAGCCGCATCTGTCCGCGACCTCGCCCAGCGCCCTCTCGTGCAGCGGCGCGTAGTACTCATCCGCTTCGGACGGGCCAAGAAGGACTGCAAGGGCCAGGGTTTCGGTCGTTGTCGCGGACGCGGGGCGCCGAAGGAGGTACGGGACGCTCCCGCCGTCTTCGTCCATCGGGGGCGCGCTCAGCAGGAGCCATCGCGAAGGCCAGGGACCGGTTCGAGGGACCGTTTCACCGCGAAGAAGACAACCCAGTGTTCCTCGGACGATTCCCAATCGCTCCCCCGACGGGTCATTGCGAAGGAGAACGGGATGGTCGAGGGCGGCGAAGGCGGCCTTTAAGTCCCGCGCCAGGTCCCGGGTCCGTTTCCCCGAAAGGGAGGACTTCGCAAAAGACCCGTCCAGAGGCAGACCTTTGGGTGGCCCAACCACAAGCGTGCAGCTCCGTTGGGCGGCAGCTGCGAGAAGAGACCCTTGAGCGCCGTCCGGCGTCGCTTGGGCCGGCGGGAGAATCGCGGCCTGGAAAACCAGCACGACCGGGGCGTCCCCGGCGAGCGGCCCCAGATTCAGAGGCTGTCCGATGGCGGTTCCCACCTTGAGGGCGGGCGCATCCGACCCGTTGCACGTAACCTGCGCTTCGCAAGGGAGAGACCCGAGACCGATGAACTCCTGGACCGCGGGGTCGCCCCAACGAGCCCACCGCGGGGGGACGCCCGGACGGTACGGCGGAGGGGTGGAGAACTGCCAGCGCGGGTAGGCCGCGTCGCCCTGACGAAACGCCTCGGCGTCAAGCAAACGCGCCCGAATGAACCAAGGATTCCCGGCAACCGGTTTGTCGCTGCGCAGGAGAAGATGGTTGACACCGGCGCGCAGCGTGAGAATCTGGACCAGGCAGTCCTCGCCCGGGGGCGCCCACGCGGCGCCGGCGAAGCGCGCGCCGTTGAGCCAGCCCTCTAGCGGCCCGTGACTGCCGACGACGAGAGCGATGCGAAGGCTTGCGGCCGCCTGGATCTGTCGGTAAAGGCAGACGACCTCGCCCCGCCTTCCCGGGCCGAAGATCGCGGGTATGGAAAGACGGCCGTCGTCGCTCGCCCGAGCGGGGAACCAGAGAAACGGACGGCCCAGACCTCGGGTGGGGGCGGGACTTCCTCCACGAGGGACGGCCTCGAGACTCTCAGCCAACATCGCCAGGCTTTCCGTCGAAAAGGCATCCTCCGTCCCGGGAAACGGCCCCAAGACGAGCCAAGCATCCACGTGCGCGGTCGCTTTCAGATCGAGAGGAAGAAGCCCGACGTCGGCTAACGCGGGAAAGGCGGGCAGGAGAAGAACTCCCGCCAAGAGTAAGCGGCATGCCTTGCGGATCATAGGGCGGGACGCCATGGAGTCTTCGAGTCGCGGGTCACCGACTCCACGCCGGGGATGTCGCGCAGGCGGTTCATCAAGGCGTTCAGAACCCCCGCCGGCGCTCCGGCGCCCTGGCCGTCGATGAGAACCGCGAAACGAGCGATCGCGCTGCTGCTGCGCACGTTGCTGCGCGAGTGCGATGCCACGATCATCAGATTCATCGACGCGATCGCCTCCGTGACGTCGCGGAGAATTCCTTTGCGGTCTTTACATTTTATCCGCAGACCCACCCTCCACGGCTGGCGGCCCTCTTCGGACCAATCGACTGGGACGATCCGGTTCTCGCGACTCGGCTGGAAGCCGTCGACGGGATCGGTGCGCACCCGGCGCGCCAGCTGCGGGCAATCCTGATGGTGGACGCTGACGCCTCGGCCGAGCGTGACGAATCCGACGATCGGGTCTCCGGGCTGCGCGTTGCAGCAGCGCGCAAAACGGGTGAGCGCTCCCGGCATGCCGTCGACCAGGATGGCCGAGCCCTTTTTCGCAGACAGAGCGGCGGCCGTTGTTCTGCGCCGCGGATGCTGAACGCCGGGCGGCGGAAGAAAGCGGGCGACAACGGCGGAAGTCGGGATGGCGCCAAAGCCCACCTCCGCATACAAGTCCTGGCTGGAACCTACGTTGAAGCCCGCCAGGTGAGGTTCGAGCGCTTCACCCAGACTCGGGGCGGAGGTCTGGACGCCGACCGCCGAGAGCGCGCGCATCAGCATGTCGCGCCCCAGCTGGACGTTTTCCTCGCGGTTGATCTGCTTGAGTTGGTGGCGGATCTTCGATCTCGCTCGCGCCGTGGTCACGATTCGCAGCCAGTCCGGCGAAGGGTGGGGGGTTTTGGAGGTCTGGATCTCGACCAGATCGCCCATTCGGAGCCGCGCCCGGAGAGGCACGAATCGGCGGTTCACTTTGCCCCCCGTGCACCGTTGCCCGAGATCGGTGTGGATGCGGTAGGCGAAATCGAG
>DATKZW010000144.1:0-4577 GCA_035527775.1 Sumerlaeia bacterium
TCCTGAAGCAGATCAGAATACTCGCATCAGGTCGTGCAGGCGCAGCATGCCGACCGCCCGTCCTTTCTCGTTGACGACGGGCAGAACGTAGATCTGGGACGGCCTGTTCTCCATGAGTTCCAGGGCGTGGACGGCCTTGTCCTCGGCGCGGACGGTGACGGGATTGCGCGTCATGACGTCGCCGGCTTTCAGGTCGAAGAACTTCTCGCGCTGCTTCAAGAGGCGTTTGAGATCGCCGTCCACAATGAGTCCGACAAGTCGGCTCGAACGGAGGTTGTCCACGATATTCACTCCGCCCAGGCGTTTCTCAGTCAGTTCCGTCAGCACTTCGTCCATGCCCGCGCTCGGCGTTAGAAGCGGGTGCTGGTCTCCTCCGTGCATCAGGTCCTTCACCTTCAGGAGCAGACGACGGCCGATGGCGCCGCCGGGATGGTAGAGCGCGAAATCGTCGTGGCAGAAACCCCTCAGGCGGCTGAGGACCCCCGCCAAGGCGTCGCCGATTCCGAGGGCGGCCAAAGCGCTGGCGGTCGGCGCCAGGTTCAGGTGATCCGCCTCCTCGGGCACGTCCAGGCGAATGACGTAGTCGGCCGCTCGGGCCAGCTCCGACTCGGCGTCCCCAACCAAGGCTACGATCTGCGCCCCGATTCGGCGAATGGGTGCAATGAGATCGAGGATCTCGTCGGTCTGACCGCTGTGGCTGAGCGCCAGTACCACGTCTTTGGGCCCAACCGTGCCGAGGTCGCCGTGGATGGCGTCGGCGGCATGCATGAAAACGGCCATGGTGCCCGTGCTGGCCATGGTGGCGGCGATTTTCTGTCCGATGAGCCCGGACTTCCCCACGCCCGTGACGACGACCTTCCCCTCCGCACGATGGATCACCTGAACGACTGAAACGAAGTTCTGGTCTAACGCCTTCGAAGAGTTCCCCAGAGCGAGAATCTCCTTCCTCAGAATCTCCCGGGCCTCCTCCAGAATGTCAATGGACATCCCTTTCTCCTCAGTTTCCGCTTCGGGCGTCGCCCGCGCCGGGCGCGGCGCCGAGCGGGATCATGTTGGCGGCGCCGACGAGCGCTCAGAAATAAGCCGCCAGACGCGCGCCGAATTCCGGGGAGTCGCCGAGCGCCTCAATCAGACCATCCACCGTCTGCCGACCGACGGCCAACTCGGCAATCCAAAAGACCTGTTCCGAACTGCCCGGAAACCGGCCGAGGAAGGCCCGGTAGAGCCGCACCACGCAATCCCGGTTCGTGGGTTCGGCGCTCAGGAATTCCGGCGAGGCGACGATGTCGCGCGCCATCGCCTTGCTCTGCTCCACGGGGTCGGGAGCGGCGTTGAAGATCCCCGTCCAGTGGGCAAGTCCGCCCGTGTCGACCAAGCGGTCCAGAAGGCCAATATACATCGCTGTCACGAAGTTGCGAGTGGGATCTCCCGTTTGATCCGGGAAGAGTCTTCGCACAAGATCGGTGAATTCCTGAGATTCGGCAAAAACAGCGACAACCTGAGGTCGGTTCCACGAGCCGCTAAGCCAAGCAGCGAGATCCGAGGGGCTGGGCGGCCGTTGGAGGAATGCGGTGTAGCAATCCGTGATGAACGCCGCGTCGGAGCGCTTGCGCAAGGCGTACTCATCCGACAGGAAGAACAGGCGTCCCATTTCCTGCGGGAGGAAGCGGACGTCGATGTCGAAGGCCAGGGCGTAGTTGAAATACCCCGACTCCCAGGCCTCGACGGCGCCGGGTTCCGGACCGCGCCCGAGAACGTACCAATAGAAGTGCTCGATCAGCGTGCGAGCGTCCGTCGGCGTTGGCGGCGGGGTGGGAGTGGCGACGTTGCCCGGCAGCACGTCGAAGAGGTTGCTGCGGCCTTCATTGCCTTGGGGGTCCCGGGCAACCAGGTACATGCCTCTCGCTTCGGTTCTGGGGGTGATTGCGCCGCTCCACACTCCATGCTCGAAGAAACCGCTTCCACCGGGGAACACGTCAACGCCGGACCCCATGGTGAGACGGATGTTGGGCGCCTCCGCCGTGACGTAGGGCGTGGGAACCGTGCCGGACCAGGTCAGGGGATCCCCTGACTTGCTGTCGACGATCGAGTAGACCGCGCGGTTTTCTGGAGTGTCATAGGATCTGCATTGGCCGTTCGAGGTCCAGAAGGTGTTGTCGTAGGTAAAGTCGATCGTCAGGTTGTCGATGCCATTGTACGGAAAAGGCGTCGTGAGGGGGAATCCCACCCAACCCAGCGAGAAGACTTTCTCGTTGGCCGTGTAGACAACGGTCCATCCCTCGTTCTCCCACGCGTGACTGTCGCCGAAACCGCTCAGCGAGGTATGTTTCATACGGATGGTCCAGTTGTTTAGCGTCTGACCGGGGCGTTCGACAACGTTCAGGGCAATCTCGGCGACGTCGCCCGTGGCGCCGATCTCGCCGGCAAGATAGATGACCTGCGTGCGCGCGTCCTCCCATTCGGTGTACATGGGGTAGGATCTCGTCCCCGTGGGTGGACTCCCCACGTCAAGCGTCCCCGGGCCCATCCAGCCTGCTATGTCGACGGGGAAAGTGAGGACCGTAACGGTCTCTCCCTCCGAGTCGACGGCCGTCAGGGTCGCGGCGATCGGCTCATTGGCCACTTGCGGCGAGGAGATAAGACCCCAGCGGTACGACGCGACGGGCCGGACTTCGAGTTCCAGACGGCGCACTTGCTGGACATGGTTGATAATGTTCTCGAAAGTAACGCTGGCGACATAGGCGCCCGGAACGAACGTCTCGGGGACATCGCCAACCAGCACGGCGACGCTCGCGGACTCGCCGGGCGGGAGGATTCCGAGTGTCGTGGGAAGGTCTATCCAACCCGCGTTCCCCCAGGCGCGCCACTCGATCTCTCGGTCGCTCGTGTTCGTCAAGCTCCAGGAGTTGTAGATCGGCAAGAATGGCCCCCCGGCGGGCCCCCCGACGTGGAAGGCGTCGACCGGCAGAATCTTGAGAACGTCCGGCCTCTGGCCGCTTAGGATGAGAGAGTAGAACTGCCGGTCGCCGGAGAGTTCCCCCTTGTGGGAGACCCGGATCGCATAGGCGCCAATCGTCTCGGGAGCGGGAATCTCAATCTGCTCGACATTGTCGACGATGTTGTCGCCGTTCGTGGCGGGAGCCTGGGGATTCTCGGGATCCAGAACGTACGGGAGGCGCGTCTCCAGGCCGTCGGGTCCCGTGATGCGGAGGTCGAGGTCATTGACAAGGCGCGGCGAGGTGATGTTGAGACCGTCCAGCGGTTCGCCCGGCGGGTCGGTCCAACAGAGCGTCGCGCGGATCGGTCCCGTATCGTCCCAGAAGAAAGAGTAAGTGTCCGTAGAATTGGACTTGGTCAAAACGCCTTCAATGATCTTGGAGACGAATGGCAAGTCGTGGTGTTCCTGAATATGGTCGGCGGCGGCCTTCGTGTTCATCAGGCCCCAGCCGAAGCGATAGTCCGGCCCCGGGTTGCCCAGGTCGTCGGCCGTGTGGATGATGAGGGCCTTCAGCGTGCTCGCGAGCATGTCCTGTCCGGGAAAGAGACGTTCGAAGAGCTCGATTAGGAGGACGGCCGATCCGGCGGCGTTCGGCGCGGCCATACTGGTGCCGCTCAGGAAGAGATACTCCTCGTCCCCCGCATCGGACGTGGATGTGAGGCCGACGCCGTTGGCAACGACGTCGGGCTTGATGCGCCCGTCGTCGGTCGGTCCCCAGACGCTGAAATTGGCCATCGTGGCTCGAGTCAGGTCGCGCTCGCCGTCAGCAACCGCATCGTTGACGGCGCCGACAAGCATAAGGTTCTTCGCGCACGCAAAAGTGGAAATCGTGTCGAAGCCGCCCTCTTTGTGATTGTCCGGGAGAGGTCCGGTCGCGGGATCGTACGAGGCCGATCTCCAGCTGGCGGCGTTCTCCGGATCCTCCGGATCGATGAGGTAATAGTAGGTCCGTCCTTCAGACGCCGAAGGGTCGCCGCGGTCGTTGCCCGCGGCGAGGAAGGGGAGGAGATAGGGGTTCGTATAGACGATCGTGTCCCAGTCGGCGGCCTCCTCGGTGTAAAGACCGAAGCCGCGATCCTCGCGCTCCCCCCAGACGCCAAACCAGTGAAGGCCATACTTCCCCGACCAATCGCCGTTCATCCAGCCAGTCACGTTGCCGTAAGAATGGTTTGAGACAAGGAGCCGGAAGCCGGACTGGTTCGGCCCATTGGCGCCGGCGCCCGTCATCTCGCCGGTATCGGTCGTCCACTCATAGGAGTAGAGTTTCACGGCCGGCGCCATGCCCTTGGCCGCGGGCGCGATCCCGGCGGCGCCGACCGTGCCGCCCACGTGCGTGGAGTGATAATCCAGCTCGCCTCCGAGATCCTTGACCGTCACGCGGCCCCCAAATTCCTGGTGAGTGGCGCGAATCCAACCGGCGTCCCAAACGCCGACGATAAGGCCTTGGCCGCTCAAAGTCGGCGAGGTCTCCTCCCGGGCAAGGTCGGTGGCCGTCGAGATGGCGGCGTTGGCGTTGTGAGTGATTCGGTAGACGGGACGGCCTCCTCTGACGGCCATCAGTTCATACGTGCGGCCGTCA
>DATKZW010000145.1:0-3392 GCA_035527775.1 Sumerlaeia bacterium
ATGGACGCCTCTCCCGCCCGTCGAGCAAGGGGCGGGCCTCCTTCGCGTGGCGGACAGGATGCCAGGCGGTTTCGGATTCTGTAGGGAAGATCCTCTCTTTCTGCAATTGACGGAAGCGGGGCCTGGCGCCTAAGCTTGCCGAGGGGATGGACAAGACCGAACAAGGGGAGTGATCTGAGATGAGAACGAAGCGCCCGCTCGCCCAGACGATCTCGATGGGCGCGCTGCTGCCGATTCTTTTCTGCCAGGGAGGATGCGCCATGACTCATGCGCCAAAGTGGGGCCCTTCAGAAAACTGGGATTTTCGGTTCAAGGATTTCGTCATCGGCGCTTGGTGGGGGCCTTGCCCGAGCGACGCCGAGATGAAGGTCTACAAGGAAGCCGGATTCAACACGGTCATGGCCGGGCGCTACATGGCCATGGCCGACTACGGAAACGTCGAAAAGCTCGAGCGCGACCTGGAGGCGGCGCGAAAACACGGTCTCGGCGCGTTCATCGACATGTACACCACCGACGAGCGCCCCTGGGGCGGCATCCCCGGCGATCCCCATGCGAAGGCGCGCCTGCCGGAATGGTGGCGCGAGATGGGAGGAACCGGCGCGTTCCAGATGAGCGCCAACTTCGAGCAGTTCAAGTGGCTCTATGAGAACTTCGGGCGCCATCCCGCCACAATCGGCTTCCTCCTGGCCGACGATCAAGCGGTCCTGACGCCGCCCCTGGTGCAGATGACGGACTTCCTCCTCGCTCACGAGCCACATCTGATGCCGTGGATCTGTCAGAACAACTTCCTGCCCAAGGAACTCGCCAAGCGCAACAACCCCATCTCGAGCTTCCAGACCTACCCCACCCTCTACCAGAGGCACAAGACCGCTCCCGACCAGATGCAGGTGCAATGCGATTCCTTCAACATCATCGCCACGGCCTGCGAAAAGCACAACATCGCCATGTGGCCCATGTTCGACGTCTGCGGCGACCGCAGCGACTCCCTCGTCCGCTTCCAGGTCTACGCCTCCGCCGCCTACGGCGCCGACGGCATCTGGTATTTCTGCTACAAGACGGGACTCACCAAGGCAACCCGTTGCCGAGAAGGCTACACGATCGAGAGCATGGAGGAAATGCGCGCGGAACTCCTCCCGGAGTACGACGCGGCCAAAGAGGCGAACAACCGAATCCTGCGCTGGGGCGACCGGCTTCTGGGCTGCGTCCGCGAGGGCATCGTTAACACGGGATACGAGGTGAAGGACGGAAAGAAGCCCGGCGCCGGAACGCGAGTCGCGGAGATGGACGACGATCTGCTGGTCGGGCTCCTGACCAAGCCCGGCCGGTGCCTGATGGCGATGGTCGTCGACAAGCGCGTGTCGAAGAAGTTCGGGGAGCTCGCCCCGCGAGAGGTGCGCGTCGTCTTCGACGATTCGGTCCGGAAGATCGCTCCTCTCGAAGGAGCGAACGCCGTGAGCGCGCGGGCGAAGGGGAACGTTCTCGAAATGACGCTGCCCGCGGGCGGCGGGCAGCTCGTGGAACTCCGCACGAGGGAGTAGCGCGCAGAGACGGGGTGCAGAACGGGACATCCCGAGAAGCCTCGGGAGGGGCGTCGGAATCCTAGCCCCGGGCGACCGCAGGGAACCCGGAGTATGCGGGCAGGACAACAACACCGGCTGGCGCGCATTCTTGCGGCGCAGGAATCGCGACGGCCCGCCCTATGCCGGAGACGGCGACAGCGGACGAACTCGCAGGACGAAAGGCCCAGATAGAGTGAGCAACCGGAATCAAGCAGACGACCGACCCAACATCGTGATGCTTCTCTCCGACGACCAAGGCTATTGGGCCATGGCATGCGCGGGCAACCCCGACATCCGCACCCCGAACCTGGACCGCCTCGCCGCGTCGGGGATGCGCTTCGAGAACTTCTTCTGCGCCTCGCCCGTCTGCTCGCCCGCGCGGGCGTCGATCCTCACCGGACGCATTCCCTCGCAACACGGCGTGCATGATTGGATTCGGTCCGGGAACGTGGACGTCGCGAGGCTGGACCCGCAGATGCGAGATGACGGGCGTTTCGCCGGGGAAAAGGCGATCCGATACTTGGAAGGCCAGCTCGCCTTCACCGAGATCCTGGCCGAGAACGGGTATGAGTGCGCGCTCAGCGGCAAATGGCACCTCGGCGACAGCTTGACCCCCCAAAAGGGCTTCTCCCACTGGTACACCATCGGGCGCGGCGGCTGCGCCTACTACAGCCCCGACATGGTGCGCGACGGCAAGGTCGCGATCGAGTCGCGCTACATCACGGACCTCATCACCGAGGACGCCCTCGACTATCTCGATGGGCGGGGTGCCAAGGATGGACCCTTCTATCTGAGCGTGCACTACACGGCGCCGCACTCGCCCTGGGAGCGCCAGCACCATCCCCCCGAAATCTTCGACTCTTACGCCGACTCCCCCTTCACGCGCAACCCGAAGGACCCGCCTCACCCCTGGAGCGTTCACAAGCCTTCCGACAAAGAGGAAGAGGATCGGCAAGAGAGACTGCAAGGCTACTACGCCGCCGTCACGGCCATGGACCGCGGCATCGGGCGCATTCTTGACAAGCTCGAAGCGATGGGCGCGCGCGAGAACACTCTCGTCTTCTTCACGAGCGACAACGGCATGAATATGGGCCACCACGGCATCTGGGGCAAGGGCAACGGCACGTTCCCGCAGAACATGTACGACACGTCCGTGAAGGTCCCCGCAATCATTTCCCGTCCCGGCCGCGTCGCCGAGGGCGAGACGTGCGACGCGCTCCTCAGCCACTACGATTTCATGCCCACGCTGCTCGACTATCTGGGCCTGGAGAATCCCGAAGCCGACAGATTGCCGGGCAAGAGCTTCGCCGCCCTTCTCCGCGGCCAGGAATTCGACCAGCCCGAGAGCGTGGTGGTCTACGACGAGTATGGCCCCGTGCGCATGATCCGCACGCGCCAGTGGAAATACGTCCATCGCTACCCTTACGGCCCGAACGAACTCTACGACCTCGCCAACGACCCCGACGAGTACAACAACCTCGTAGAGGAGACCGGCCAAAAGCCCCGCATCGAAAAAATGAAAGCCCAACTCGACGCCTGGTTCGTCCGCTACGCCGACCCCCTGGTCGACGGCACGCGGGAAGCCACCTACGGCGTAGGCCAACTCGACCTCGCCGGCCCCGCCGGGAAGGGCCGCCAGGCGTACGCCAGGTAGCCCGCGCTCCAGACCCAAACAACCGTAGGGCGGGGCGACGCGCCACCCTACGTCAGATCCTTGTGGCACAGCCGCCCTCGGCTGTGGTTGCAGGCAGATCCTTGTGGCACAGCCGCCCTCGACTGTGGTTGCAGGCAGATCCTTGTGGCACAGCCGCCCTCGACTGTGGTTGCAGGCAG
>DATKZW010000146.1:0-12220 GCA_035527775.1 Sumerlaeia bacterium
TCACAGGCGCGGTATCCGAGCACGACGTCCGAGTTTCCTCTGGGCGGGATGCACCCCAACAAGAAAGGACACCGAGTCGTGGCGGAGAACCTGAATCCCGAAATCGCGAAGGCCCTGGGCGCGGCGCTTCCTCCCGCCGAGTTGTCGGGCAGCCTGTTCCGGGTCGAGGACAAGGCGCAGCTCTTCGTCGACAGGCTGCTCGTCCGCGATTCCGAACGCGTCTGGTTTACGCAGCGCGCGGGCAGGAAGCATCCGAAGAACCCCCTGATCGTCGCCGACCGGCCTTGGGAAGGCTGGCGCGTTTACGTGTACGGAAGCGTCGTTCACGACGAGCAAGAGAGCGTCTTCAAGATGTACTACATTGCCGTGAACGACAGTCCGGAGAAGCAAGAGCACTTCCGCCACGCCGCCGTGACGTGCTACGCCGTCAGCAAGGACGGCGTTCGCTGGGAGAAACCCTCGGTCGGCCCCCTGCCGTCGAAGAACGGCCAACCCCACAACGCCGTGGTCGAGTCGGACGTCTTCAGCGTGATGCGGGACGCCGACGACCCCGATCCCCAGAGACGATACAAGGCCGTCGGTTTCGATCGGAACCCGCCGCGGGGCTATTATTCCTACGCCTCGTCCGACGGTCTGCATTGGAATCGCGAGAAGATTATCGCGCCCGACGCCGATGTGATCACGGCTCACTACGACCCCTACCGGAAACTCTACGTCGCGTTTCCGAAAGAGCACAGCAAACACTGGCGAGGACACGGACGCCGCCTTTTCAACACGATTGCGAGCCGCGACTTCGACAATTGGAGCAAGCCCGCGCTCTCCTGGACGACCGACGCGCGCGACGATCTCGGGTCTCTCGCGCGCATCGAACGGGCGCGTCCCGTTCTGGACCGTCCCGACGATCTTGATCTGCTTCGGACGGAGTACTACGGCATCGGCGCCTATCCCCACGAGAGTTGCACCATCGGTTTTCCGTGGGTCCTGACCATCAACAACAACGCCCGCTGGGGCAACCACGAAGGTCCGCAGGAGATCCAACTCGCCGTGTCGCGCGACCTCGTCAACTGGGAGCGTCCCTTCCGGACGCCCGTGATTGAATTCGGTCGTCTTGGCGAGTGGGATGCTTCCTACCACACGACCGTGTCGAGCGCCTTGCGCGTGGGGGACGAGATCTGGCTTTACTACGGCGGCGCGAACTACACGCACGGCACGCCCGCCCTCTACCGGGAGAACTTCGAGGACGGGACGCCCACCGGAAGGAAGACGAAGTACACGGCGGGAATCGGTCTGGCCATCTGGAAACTCGATCGATTCGTCTCGGTCGACGCTCCTTCGGAGGGAGGCGCGCTGACCACGATTCCCTTCGTCTCCACGGGAAAACGCCTGGAGCTGAACGCAGTAACGGGGAACGGCGGCGAGATCGTCGTTGAGTTGTGCGATGCCGCCGGGAAGCCGCTGCCCGATTGGCCGAAGTCCGATCCCTTTGTCGGGGACGATCTCCGCCACACCGTTGCGTTCCAAGGGAATGCGAGTGTTTCTTCCCTCGCGGGCAAGCCGGTGTCTCTGCGCTTCCACTTGAAAAGCGCGTCGCTTTATAGTTTCGCCTTTCGATCGGAATGAACGGAGGGCTTCCTGCTATGACCGAGAGGAGCGTGTCATCGTTCAGTGTCTCATTCTCATTAGCGCCGGGCTTCAGCCCTTCCTGCTATGACCGAGAGGAGCGCGTCATCGTTCAGTGTCTCATTCTCATTAGCGCCGGGCTTCAGCCCGGTGGGTGGGAGAGTCGATCGGGAATGTGCCAACCGTTTCAACGGTTTCCATGCGCGGAGAACCGCATCAAATAGCAAGAAACCGTTGAAACGGTTTGACAGAGAACCGAATCTCGGTTCCCCTCGATAAATCGAGGGGCTAATGAGATAAGCTGCGACCGCGTCCGGATTTCGCAGTCTTCTGCTCTCCATGGCAGGAACGCGACCCAGCCGCCCTCGGCTGCGACTGAGAAGAGCGAAGGGCGAAGACAAGGCGACACCGCCGGGGGCGGCGGCACCGCACACAAGGCAAGACCCACAGGCGGGGGCGGCTGTGCCACACGCGAGCCGAGGCGGGTTGGCGCTGAAGCCAGAGTTCCAAGGACAGGCAAGAGAACGCCGCCAATCCAAGACCGGGAAAGAGCGGAAAAGATGCGCCTGAGAAAAAGCGCCTCCGCGGCGGCAACGGAGCCGTCCAATGAACTGGCGGATTTCGAGGAGAGACTGGTCGCCCGCCGCGAGCGATGCCTCGCCGGCAAGCCATTCCCTTACGTGCGCCAGACGCACATGATGTGGCGTCTCATCGGTCCCTTTCCGAACGGGGGCGACACAAGCCGGGCTTTTCCGCCCGAGACCGAGATTCGAGACCTCTACGAATGCGAAGGCGCCGCCCAAGCTGGGACCGTGGACCACCACGGAGGGAAGATCTGGTTGAACGACGAGCCGATCCGCCCCCAGTAGACCAAACCCGGACGCCGGGGCCACATGGAAGACCCGCTCATTGAGGAAGGGTGCGCCTATCGCGCTCCGACGCCCCGCCAATGCGTCGTGATTCCCCCTGATTCTTGTGGTGGGGCGGCGGACGCCCTTGCGTCCTCTGCCCTGCCCTACGACTTCGCACACGCGATCTGGAAGACGGAGGACCTTATCTCATGTTGCAGAAGCGCAAGGAGATGCCCGCTGTATGGTCGGCCACGCCGACGCCATTCACGAAATCCCTCCAAGTGGACGGCGGATCCCTGCGAAGATTGATCGCCCACCACCGTCGTCTCGGGGTCGGCGGTCTCTTTGTGGCGGGGACGTGCGGCGAAGGCCCTTTCCTGACTCGGCGGCACTACGAGGACCTGATTCAGACAACGGCCGAGGCCAATCGGGGAGATCTCGCTCTGGCCGTGCAAGTGACCGGGAACTCCTCGGAGCAGGTCCGCGAGAACGCGCGGCTCGCGAAACGTCTCGGCGCGGATTACGCGGTGATCTCCGAGCCCCTCTTCTATCCCCCGCTCTCCGACTCGGCGCGCCAGCTGGAAAGGCATTTTCAGCGGACCGTGGATCTCTCGCCTCTCCCCGTGGGCGTCTACTTCCGCTCGGCCGTGATGCCTCCTCGGCGCTACGCCGAACTCCTTCTGCATCCGAAGATCCGGCTCGTGAAGGATTCCTCCGGGAGTCCGGCCCTTCGGGACGTCATCGTCGCGGCCCAGAAGAGGCGCCCGGATCTCACGGTCTTGACGGGCGACGAGTTCGCGGTCGTTGACTATCTCCGGCGCGGGTATTCGGGCGTCCTCGCCGGCGGCGCGGCTCTGGTCGGCTATCTCCTGACACAGTTGGCGGAGGCCGTTGGGCGAGAAGACCTGGGAACGGCCCAACGCCTTCAGAAGCGCATCAACCGCATTCTTTGCGCGACATACGGCGGACCGAAGAAGGGGGCGTGGCTCGCGGGCCTCAAGTACGCACTGGTTCGTCTGGGAGTTCTCTCCACGCCCGCGAGCCTCGTGTCGTACCCTCTGACGGACCGGACGAAGCGCGCCATCGACAAGATGATCGAGCGCGAGAAGGACGTCCTGCTGCCCGCTGGAAGAGACGCTTGAGCGGTCCGCGCGAAGCCTGGACGCAAAGAAGCGGCCGACGCAGCCGGGATCGACCTCTACAGGCATCCGAGCGGGACCACCGAGACAGGAGTTGCTTATTTCTTCCTGTTTCTCTTGCGCGATCTTTCGGCCTGGCGGCGTTTGGCCTTTTTCTTCTTCTTCGCCTTCTTCCTGGCCGTGACGGTTCGTGTTGGTATGGAGGGATAAGGATCTAGGAATGACGAGTCGCGATAGCCGTTGTCGAGGGGTTCGAGCAAGCCTCCCTGAGCGCGCGCTTCGTCGAATTCGGAAATCGGGTCGTCTTCGCGGGGCTCGAGGTTGAATTCCTCCCGAACGTTTTTCCACCTGATGATGTCCTCAAATACAGCCTCTGCCTTGTAGGCTTCGCGGATTGCGCCGCTTCCTGGGCGGCTTCGGACCGATGATCGCCGATCCCGATCCGCCCCTCGAAGCGCGAGCCGGCGCCGATTGCGTCGCGGATCTTCCCCTTGCACTACCACAACCGGTTGGCTCAACCGCAGCGACACTTATGGAGACCTGGCATTTCACCGTTTGAGATTCTACGCGAAAACCCCGAACAAACCTTTGAAGCGTCATGGCGCGGAAGAGAACAATCGCGCTCTCCAGAGATGAATGACAACTATTGCAGCAAGCGGCGCAGGAGCCATTGGTGGTCGGCGCGCCACGCGGCCGCGCACTCCCCGCTGAAGATCGGCGGCAATTCGAAAAGAACGCCTCGACTATAAACAAGCATTCGGCTGTCTCTCATCTTGATCGTCGGCAGCGAAGTTACGAAAACATCGTGGGGGATTTCGGCGATTTCTTCTTTCAAAAGATTGGCATCTTCTTCTGAGTAACCGCCGGCCACAAGATACAAAACGGAAACTCCTTCGTTCTCCAGCCATCCGAATTCGTTCTTCACGCTTCGGACATAGTAGTCCAGCCTTTCCGTAATCTTGGAATCCCCAGGCGAAAGTTGGCAAATGAGGTAGAGATTCCCGTCCGAGGAACGAAGCACGCGCTCCGATCCGTCCGCCCGCTGAAGATGAAGGGTTCCAATCTGCTCTCTCATCCGCTTTGCGTGAAGAACATTTGCCGACGGAATACCGTCGGGATAGTTTGTCTGGAATGTCTCGGTTTTCAGCGCCTTTTCCGATTGCCTGTCGAGAGTGACGCGAAACTGCCGGTGGAAGGTCGCTCCCGCCACGGCGCCGGTCGCGTATTCCCAGTGGGCTTCATTCTCCTTGCCGACGACACCGTAGCGATGCCAGGGGAAACCGATGAGGCCGCGCACTTGGTCGGCCGTCATGCCCGGCTGAATCCGTTGGAAGTTTCTCTTGGAGAAAAAAGGAGTCGCGGTGTAGTTGAAGCCGCATAACTCGCGCACTTGCAGTCCGAGCGTCCGGTTGTCGGGCAGAAAAAGGCAACGCGCAAGAATGAATACGGCGATCACCGCCAGGAGCCATCGGATTAGCGGTCGTCGAAACCAGTTGCGCGGCGCGGCCCCCGTGGCGGGCGCCAGGAGCTCGGCGTATTCCTCGGGCGCATCCATCTCGGCGATGGCCTCGTCGAATTTCTCAGGCGTCCGCTCGTCGGTCGGCATATCGGCGTAGCGGCGCTCGAGGTGGTCTCGCAAGTCTTCGAGGACTTCCTTTTTGCGAGGGTGATCGACTTGTGCCAGAGATCGCTCCACTTTTCGAATGTACTCGGAAGTCAGGGCCTCCCAGGTTTCTCTTTCAGTTTTCATCCGTTTTTCCTCCTTTTGCGCTTTTTGCCGTGTGGACGGCCGTCCGGATCTGTTCCCAGTGCCGGTTCATTTCCTCAACCGCCTTTTCCCCGTCTCGCGTGATTTTGACGTACTTGCGCGGCGGGCCGCTGCTCGAGGTCTCGACGTGGCTCGCCACGAGACCGTCCTCCTCCAGGCGGGCCAGGATGGGATAAATCGTGCCCTCGCGCATCTGCAGAACGTCGACTCGCTTCAGGTCCTGCACGAGATCATAGCCGTAACACTCGCGTCGTAGCAGGCGGTTCAAAATGCACAGTTCCAGCACTCCTTTGCGGAGTTGCGTTTTCCAGTTCTGAAGGCTCGGTTGTTGAGGTGTCATAGACTAAGTCCCATGTTTTTCGTCGGTTCCGCACTGTAAACGTATGCAGTATACTGCGTTGCAGTATACCTGTCAAGGAAAAAAATCCCTTTTTTGGGGACCTCCAGCGATCTCTCGCGAGACCGCGCAGCCGTTCGAACTTTGGGTTGTTCGCCTCGACGGATCCGGACATGCCGCTGCGACTGGCGGGATGCCTGCCGGGCCGATCATGCCGAGGGCCTTGGGCAGGTCGCTCAGGAACCAGTCGTCCTTGGCGTCGCGCTTCTCGAAAAGGTCGATGAGAGGTCGGACGGCCACTTCCGCGCGCAGCTGCCCGAGAACCCGCCACGCGTGAATGGGGGCGAAAAACAGGAGATCGTCATCCGACTCGTCGAGAGCGTCATCCCGCGCCATTCGGATGAGATCGGGGACGTGTTCCTGCGTGAAGCCGAGTTCGAGGTAATCGGGCCAGTCGGGGATCTCACGGCAATCGCCGTAGCTGAGAAGCTGGTCGAGGGGCGGCGAGTAAGCGGGGGGGGCGCGCCGTGAGCCATCGGGAGTGTGTTTCCCTGTCAGATAGGATATTGGCGTTCCCCTGCGATCATCTTACGTTCTCCCATCGCGCGCGCTGCCGGGGCGCTCGGAGAGATCACGTCTTGTTTTCGTGGGCCCGCTGCGCCCCGTTCCGGGGGCAGAACGCGGCGGAGGAGCCATCCGCCAAAGACGACAGTCGCCGCTCATCTCTCCGCCGCGATTCCCCATTTCCCCACGAAAGCATGGTTCGTGGCCACGACAAGTCCCGTGCACGCCGCGATTCCCCTGCAGAGTCGACCGGCGCGGGACATACCCCGGAAGAGCCAGCGTCGAAGAATCGTCTGGAGTGCGGGCTGCGGGCCGCCTCCTCGGCGCCGCCTGAAGGCAGGACTCCCAACAGCCGTGCACACGTCGCCTCGTTCCATCGCCCGAGATCCGGGTCCTCCGCGTCCGCCGCGGCGGGCTCTGTCCCTATCGGCAGCCAACCATGCGGAGCGCTCCCCGGGCGGACGACAGAAAACGGCGACGCGTGGAGGAGTGAGGGGGCCACGGACGGATGCGAGGCGTGGCGCGCGGCGAAACAGGCGTCAGGAGGTCGGCCCGGACCGGCCCCGACGCCGCGAAGCAGCCGGCGCTCGGATCCTCAAGTAGGTCTCGCGAGAACAGAAAGACGTTGATGATGGGAAGCAGCCGTGTATAATGCATCTTATGCCTGCAGAAAAGGGGGGGCGCTTCAGATGAGAACGAGGCGGATCGTCACGCGGGCTTTCACCCTCATCGAGCTTCTCATCGTCGTGGCCATCATCGCGATTCTGGCGGCGATCGCCGCGCCCAACTTCCTCGAGGCGCAAGTCCGCTCAAAAGTCTCGCGGGCCAAGAGCGACATTCGCTCCATGGTCACGGCCACCGAGGCCTACTGCGTGGACCACAGCCACTACATGCTGTTCTTCGGCTGCACGAGCCCGAAGGACATCGCCATCATCGAGCGGAACTATAGCGTCGTCGAGGACGCTCTCAACTCCTTGACGACTCCCGTGGCCTACATGAGCGCATTGCCGCGATTCGCGCCTTTCGGGAACTGGAGAAGCTACTCGCCTACGGATGAGCCCCTGGAGGGGTACTACTACATGGGACCGGACGTATGGGAAGCGCGCAATCCCAATCCCGCCTCCTACAATTTCCCCGAATCGTATACGGACGTTGTCTACTCCTTCCAGGCCATCGGTCCCTCGAAGGAACTCGGAGGCAAGAACCGCGATGCCTTTGAACCCTACGATGCGACCAACGGGACCCGAAGCAACGGCGAGATCATCTACATCAAGAGCCGTTCCCCCATGCACTCCTTTCACTGAGCGCCTCGCCCCCGGAACGTCTCCAGATCCATCGTTGGCGTCTTCTTCCGATTCTTCCTCACGCTCCGGAGCCGCTGCGGGCCGGCGGGCCCGGCTACGCGTCCCCCAGGAAGAGGGGCTTCAAGTGCCGTTCGTAGAGGTTCTCGGTCACGTTGCGGGCGATGGTTTGCTCATGGCGCGCCAGGGCGTCGAGGTAGCGGTCTCCCATTTCCGCCGCGAGTTTGTAAGCGACATGGAGGACCTGGCGGAAATGAGGGTTGCAGGCGCCGCTTGAGGGGTCGTGGCGCAAGGCGGCGGCATATTCCTCGCCCGACCACGCGTCGACCGTCAGCGGCGACGGCAGGCGGCTCTTGTCGATGTCGATGACGGCGGCGTACGGACCGCACAGTTCGTCGAAGCGCTCGAGCGCAACTTTGTAAATATCCCGCGCGATCTCGAGCCCGTCCTCTCCCGCCGAGGCCAAACCGATCAACTCCTCGAGCCACGTGGCGCCGGCTGTCTTGAGATGAAGGCCCGCGTCGAACTTCTCGAGAGCCCGCCGCATGGGGCCGTAGATCGAGAACTTGTCGCTCCCGGAATGCACGCTGAGTTTCAGGTTCTCGGGGAGTCCGAACTCGCGGACGGCGAAGGCGATGACGGCGAGATCCTCCTCGAATTCCTTCGTGAACTGTGCCGCGTCGCCCGCGTAGTCCACGCCCTTGTTGAACCGTCCCGTGAACTTCGGCGCGACGGTCTGCGCGGGGACCCCCTCGTCGGCGAGGGCGGCGAGGATGAAGAGCATTTCGACGGGCGTCTGCGGCCGGTCCGTCTCGTCCATCGAGACTTCCGTGATGAATTTGCCCGCCCCCTTTGCGGCCTCGACGCGGCGGTATATCTTGCCGGCCGCTTGGGCGCCGAGCAGAAACTTGCCCGCAATCGCCTCGATCTGCCCGACCGCGATCTCCAGCGCTTCGTCGAGCCCGGCTATCGCCAGTGAGCTGGCCAGCCTCCGGTGTCTGTCCACAAAGACCCGTACGGCGCCTGGATCGGCGGGACGGCCGATGAAGTCCGCGACGTCGAGCGTGAAGAAATCACTCGACTCGATGAAAGGATCGACGTTCGCGAGCCCCACGTGGTCGGCGTCGACGTAGTACGCCCCGTCCCATCCGAGCGCCCGGACTGCTTCATCCGCCTCCGCGCGGACGCTCGCGGGCGATGTCCCGACGATCGTGTGCTCGCGGTGCGATTTGTTCCAGACGGGCGTGACGTCAACGGCGCGTTTCTTCGCCTCGATTATGGCCTGCAACTGAGCTTTCCCTTGCCGGCCAAAACGGTCGCCGATTCCGATGGAGCGCTTGCTCAGAATCACGGTTGTCCCTTTCTCTCGCGGCGCACGCTGGGATCTCAAGGAGCGGAGCCGGGAATCTTTGCGCCGTATGGTCCCCTTGAAGAACGGTGGAAGAAGGTTCTGTGCCGACCTTGGAACGTTGCGCAGGTCTTCGGGCGGGAACGCCTCTCCCATCGGAGAAAGTTTCTTGCGCATTTCCCGGCAAAAGGCAATGAAGAAGATCGAGGCGCTGGGGGCGCGTCTTGCCTCCGCTACAGCGGCGACGCCCATGGAACGCCCCCGGGCCGGGCAAACCCAGCGGCGGCCTGATCTGGACGGGCTGGGACTTGGCGAAGGAAGCGGAAGCGAGTGCGCTCGGCGCTCGGCCCTGACTTTTTTCCTTGCCCAGCGGCTCGGAATCAGTTAGAAAAACCACTGGTACGAACCACGCCTGGCCGTCTCTCCCGATATGGGAGCATCCTGGCGAATGAGGTGTTGTTGCGCGCTGTTCCGCGGGTGTGTCGGGAAGCGATCGTGATCCACCATGGTTGATGCCTACGCCACCTCTCTGGGCTCGCTGACGCTGGCCGTCGATTCCGAGCGCTTCCTCCTTGAAGATCCCCGCTCGGGCTGCGTCCTGTCGCTCCACCCGGCCTTGACGCTGTCCAATGCGGCACAGCCGGCGCCTTGCCTCGCGGTCGAGGGATTCTCGACCGCCGACGACCGGATGGAGGTCAAGTGGCGCGCCGTGGACGAGATCCAAGCAACGACCACCCTCCGTCTGCTCGGGCCTCTCCATCTGCGACTCGAACTGACGATCGCCAACGGGGGGGGCGCCGGAAAAGAGCTGTGCGGCGTCCATCCCCTCCATTTCCCACGGGAAGGGCCCGGCGCTTGCACCCTGGCGCGCCCCGAGCTGCGAACCCTGGCTTCGCCCGATCCGGACGGGCCCGTCCGGCTCATGCGACTGCACGGAGAGCGGCTTTGCAGCGAGCTCTTTGGCGCCTGGTTCACCGAAGAAGGCAGGCCGTCGATCCTCTTGGGATCTCTGGAGTTGTCGAATCCGCCCACACGCATCGAAGTCAGCGGCGCACGGGGCAGGATGGCGAGCCTGCGCGTCGACTCCCCCGTGCTCGCGCCCCGCCTTGACCCCGGCCAGACGATGACGGCGCCGCCGCTGCTGCTCGCCTTGGGGGACCTGAATATCCGCGAGGAACTCCAGACCTGGGCGAGATCGCTGGGAGACGCTCGGACCGTCGCGTTCCTGGCCGATTTCGATCCCGCAGCGGAGATCGTCGAACCTGAGGCGATTCCAGCGGCGGAAGACGCGGCGGAGGAATGTCCTGAGCGGCAAGAAGCGGCGGCGCTCGGCGAGACGGTCGGCCCGGGAAGGCGTCCGAGTGCGGGCGGAAAGCCGGGAACTTCGGGCGGCGGGATTTGTCTGGAAGTCCGGGAGGCGGAAACGGAAGAAGCGGAGTTGAGGGATGATCGGCGGCGCCGCTACGCCTTCGAAGCGAGCGCCAGAGAGCGGCCGCTGGTCCGCGCCGTTTCCCGCCGGGCTCCTGAAGCAGGTCAGCGACGATGGCCGCCCGCGGCAAGGGGACGACGCTGGGCGGGTCTCGGGGGCGGCGTTCCCGCGGGCTCCCGCGGTCGGCGGGGTGGAAATTAGCGGTTCCGAGCCGACCGGGACCGTCGGCGGAAGGCCTTTCGGGTAAGGCGGGCCGATTCTCGGGGAAGCAACGGGGAGGCGGGGACATGAACCTGAAGGCTCTTCTGGAGGGTATGAACAAGGTCAGCGCGTCGGACCTGCACCTGAAGGTCGGCAGTTCCCCCATCCTGCGCATCTACTCGCGGCTCCGCCCGGTGGAGCATCCCCCCGTCACGACCGAGGAGATGGAGGAGACGATCCAGTCCATTCTGCCCGAGCGTCTGCACAAGGTTTTTGAGGAGCAGGGGGCGGCGGACTTTGCTTACGACCTGCCGGAGGTGGCGCGGTTTCGGGTGGCGGCCTTCCATCAGCGCGGCCACGTCAGCCTCGCCTTCCGACTCATCAAGTCGCAGATCCCGAGCCTGGAGGAGTTGAATCTGCCCAAACTGCTCGAGGGACTGGCCAATCTGACCCACGGTCTGGTTCTCGTCGCCGGGGTTCCCGGGTCGGGCAAGTCCACGACCGTGGCCTCCCTCGTGCAGAGGATCAACAATTCAAGGCGCGTGCACGTGGTCACGGTGGAAAGCCCTACGGAGTATGTTTTCAAGGACGATCTCGCCACCATCAACCAGATGGAGGTCGGGACGGACTCCCCCTCCTTCCAGGCGGCCGTCCATCGGATCCATCGCTATGACCCCAACGTCATTCTCCTGGGCGAGATTCACGACCGCGAGACGATCGAAACCGCCCTGCGGACGGTCGACATCGGCTACCTGGTCTTCACCACGCTGCACCACGCCACCGACGCCAAAGGGACGCTGCACCGCATCCTCCATTTCTACGACGAGAACGAAGAGAGAATCGTCCGAGACCAGCTCGCCCGCAATATGCAGGCGATCATCACCCAACGGCTTCTGCCCCGTTGCGACGAGCCGGGTCTGATCCCCGCCTGCGAGGTGCTGATCAACGTGCCGACCGTCGCGAAGCTCATTCGCGAGAACCGCATCGACGACATCGAACAGGTGATGAGAAACGAGGATGCGGGAATGCAGCCTTTGGACGTGATCCTGGCCAAGCTCGTTCGCAGAAAACGCGTCTCCATTGAGGAAGCCAATAGACACTGCACGCATAAAGCCAACCTGCAGCGAATGGTTCGCGGGGAGTTCGTCGTCAGTGACAAAGGCCGCGTGATCGGCACGGAGGACACGACGAGCGTAACCGCGAGGCCCCTGATCGGCTGACGCACGGACCCCGTCCGCGACCCCCAGAACGCATGGGCTTCCCGTCCGCGGTCCCTGGCAACCCTCCTCTTGCCGCCCGTGCACCCCGGCCCCGCGCCGGATTTCCGAGAGAAAGGGTCGAACGAATTGGAGATTGCGGTTTCCCGTCGGCTTCTCGTCGGAACAAATAACACGGGCAAGGCGCGCGAAATATCCGCCCTGGTTCAGGCCCTTGACGTGGCCGTGGTCCTGCCGCGCGATCTGGGGATCACCGCCACGCCCCCCGAGCATGGACCCACCTTCCAGGCGAACGCCTTGCTCAAGGGCCGGTTCTTCTCCGAGGCTGCCGGGCTGCCGTGCTTGGCGGACGACTCGGGACTCGAAGTCGACGCTCTCGCGGGGCGGCCGGGGGTCTTCTCCTCCCGCTACGCCCCCACCGACGCCGAGCGCATTGCCCGACTGC
>DATKZW010000147.1:0-6994 GCA_035527775.1 Sumerlaeia bacterium
AGAGGGGCCCGTTCTTCCCGGCGATGTCGCCGCCGGCGAAGTTGCCGTCGTACTCGGCCCCCTTCGCGACCGCGGCTTCGTAGCAACCGATCACCTGGTCCGCGCAAGCCTCGAAGATCTCGCCCAGCAGTTCGGGGTCGGCCGCCATGAGCAGAAGCGTCTCTTTGAAGCCGAGGAATCGCCAGGCCAGTTCGAACGGCTCAAGGTACCAGTAGGTCACGTAGTACCCCTCGTCGTGGAACTTGCGGGTCGTCTCTCCGATATCGTCAGGGACGCGGTCGGCGGCGGGCGCGAAACGATCCTTGTACTTCTCCCAGTCGGCGCGAGTCTTAATCAAGGTGTCCAGCTGGTGCGGAGCGCCGGACCAGGTCCCTTTCCAGATCCGCCAGGTCATCCCGAAGTTGTTCTGCTCGACGTAGGTCTCGTCGTCCTCTTCCAGGATCCTGTGCTCGAAGCGGAAGCTCTGATCGTATCCGACCTGCACGAGATCGAACCCGAAGCGCTTGTGCAGATCGACGTCTTCGGGGAGTCCCTCGCGTTTCCACCGCTCGATGGCCCCCAGCCAGAACCAGTCGAACATGCCGACCCGGTCGGGAACCTTGAAGTCCATGATCGTGGAAATGCGCTCTCGTGAATTCATCGTGCCTCCCTGGTCAGAAACAACGCGTGGCATGAAAGCGAGATCACCGCAGCAATCGCTGAATGGCGGCGTAAAGGAGAGGGAGCATGATTTCGTGATGGCCCGTGATCGCGTACGCTTTGCCCCCCTCTTTCGTCGGGCGGTCGAGGACGTTTGCCTGCGGGCGGTAGTGCTGAATCATGTCGAAGTTGACGGCGACGAAGTTGCGGACGGAGTGGCCGACGTTGCGGGCGACGGTGAGCGCCTTGAGAAAGACCTCGGGCATGATGACGGCGGACCCGAAGTTGACGACGACGCCGCCTTGATCGACGCCGGGCAGCTGGCCCGCGAAGATCTGGAAGTCCTTCATCGATCCCTTGCCGATCATCGCGCCGTTGGCAGACGGGTGCTGGTGGATGATGTCCGTGCCAATGGCGACGTGGACGGTCACGGGAATCCGCAGCCCGACGGCGTTGGCGAGGATGCTGAATTCATCGTGGCGCGCCCGCCGGTCGAGAATGCCTCGGCCCAGGCTGTAGCCGATGCCGAAGCCGCGCCGCACGCCGTCGTTGATGAGTTCGTTCATCCACTCCCCCGTTTCCTTCGCCATGCCGAAAGAGCCGTCTTTGAGGCCCTTCTCGACGTCCTCGGAGGTGTGGCCGAAGCAGGCCAACTCGAAGTCGTGGATGGCGGCCGCGCCGTTCATGGCGACGCAGTGGACGATCTTCTGCTCCATGAGTTTGACAAGGAGGGGGGAGAGGCCGCACTTGATCAGGTGGGCGCCCATCATCCAGACGACTTTGCGCCCGCCCGCCGCGGCGACGACGATATGCTCGGCGATCTCAAGAAAATCGCGCGCCTTAAGGGTCTTGGGAAGGCATTCGAAGAACTGCTCGAGCGGCTTGTGGACGTCGGGGACCTGGGCCATCTGAGAGGGATCGAACTTGCTGGCTCGTTCTCGGATGGAGTAGGTGGTCACCTGGCTGAGGTCGATTGGCTTGCCGCCGCGGTCGTTTGCCATGGGTGTCACGTCGTCGATTTGGGAAACGGCAACAGCGCGCGACGGCGAATTCGCGGCGCCATTCCCAAGGGAAAATAGGCAGACGCCGTCAAGACGTCTCCAACGTATCTAACGGACTTTCCCGCGGGGATGTCAAGGACTTTGCATCCTCACTGTTTTCCGCCCTGGGAGGGAGGGGTGAGCACTTCGCCGTGGGCGAAGTCCATGGGCAGGATCGTGTTGACTCCCGGGGGCACGATGTAGGGAGTGATGTAGAAATAGATGTCCGTGTCCTTGATCTCCTTATGTTCTTTCTTGAACATCCAGCCAAGGAGCGGGATCTTCCCCAGGAAGGGAAGGCGACTTTCGACGACCGCCTCCCGCTTGGATTTCAGGCCTCCGATCACAAGGGATTCGGCGTTGTGCAGCCACACGTGCGTATTGACGTTGGACGTGACGAACACGGGACGATTCACATTGCGGATCGTCACGAAGCTCGACACTCCGCTCACCTCGAGTTCCTCAATCTCCAGTTTCACGAGCTCCTTTGTGAGCGGCTCGACGATGCGGGGCGTCACGGTGAGTTTCACGCCCACTTTTTCGAAGTTGACGCTCAGCCGGGCCTCGCCGGCCGTGAATTGCACGTCCTGGTAGGGGATTTCATCGGCCGTCGTGACGTTGGCCTTCGTGTTGTTCAAGGCAACGACGATCGGCAGGGTGCGGATTTCCGCCTCGCCCCGATCGAGCAAGGCGCGCAAGTTCGCCGAGACCCGACCCGCGTCCCCCACGTTCATCCCGACCAGGGAAACCCCGATCCCGGGCACGCGACTGACCTGACCGATGGCGAAGTCCCCCAGGGTCCCGACGTCCTCGAACACGGGCGTCAGCACGGGGTTGACGGAGATGGGGAACCGCACATCGGCCGCCTCGAGGGCGCTGCCGGGATGCTCGGTCTCGTCCCGATTGTAGGTGTAGTCGATCCCGATGTCTCGAGTGCGGTCTCGATTGACCTCGACGACCATGGCCTGGATGGCGACCTGCATCATGGCCGGCTCCCAGGACATCGGCCCAAGAAGGTCATCTTGTGCGGGGACGCCATCGGGGCGAGACAGCGCCACGCCCATGAGCAGGAGGCAAAGCAGAGGTTTGGCTCTATTGGGTTTCACGTCGTGTTCTCTCTCACTCCATTGGGCGAAGCCCGATTGTCGGCGGCGCGGATTCTCAGTTCGCGATGATCTCCGGCCGGATCAGGAACAGGAGTTCCTGGTCCGTGTTCCTGCGCTGCTGGTTCTTGAAGAGGTAACCCACCCAGGGGACCGTCGCCAGCCACGGGACCCCTTGCTCGCGCTGGAAACTCGTGCTGGTCTTCAGGGCCCCGCCGATGAATGTGGCGCCGTTGCGAATCAGAATGGTGTTCGACATCGATCGCGTGTTGGTTCGCGGCACCAGCATGGGATCGCCTTGATTGTTCAAAGCCACGGCGACGAATCCGCTCAGGCTGGTCACGCTCGTGTTGACCAGGATCCGAACGAAGTCCTCCTGAATGTCCTCAACGGCGACCGTCAGTTGCGTGGAGGTGTCCTTGAATAGAGTGATCTGGGCGAGCGTGTTGCCGACCGCCTGGGCCGCCTCATAGGGGATTCTCGACTTCGTCGTGACGGTTCGCGGGAGCGCCGGCTGGCCGGTGTCCCGGGCGTTTGGGACGATGATGTACGGCTCGCTCAGAACTCGGACTTCTCCCCGTTGCTCGAGCGCCTCAATGACGGCCTCGAAAGACCCCTCGCCGTTGTTGACGCTTAGGTTGTCGAGAAAAACGGCAAGCCCCTGTGAGAGCCCTCCCTGCTTTGGGAACGTCATGTCCGCCGACCGCACGATGCCGCTGCGATCCTCCAAGAGTTTGGCGTAAAGGATGCTGAATCCCCAGTCAATCTGAGAGTCGTGGGTCCATTCCAGAATCTGCGCGTGAATGCGGACCTGGCGCGGATTGTTCGGCCCGTACTGCGCCGCCAGTTTCGGCGCTTGCAGAGAGGAGGTGGTCGCGTTGTCCCGCCAAGCCGGGAGGGAGGACGAGGAGGTCGCACCGTCTCCCTGGACCGTCGCCGTGGAGGAGGTCGCATTCTCTCCCTGAGCCCGCGCGCTTGCGGCGAGGACTCCCGCCAGAAGCAGGCGCGAGGCCAGCCGCTTTCGCCTGCTGACGCGGTCGGATCTTCCACGGGGCCTCGTCACGGTTGCCTGTTCCTCTTGCGGCGCCTTGCCGGCCGGTCCGACGCCTCGCCGGCCGCGTTCCTGGGATCTACTGCTCATAGGCGCGGCACTCATAGCCGGCGATGTTGTAGATGTCGTCGTAGCGCCTGGCCTGGACGCCGAAGGCGCGAACGGCCCCGGGCGGCAGGTCGCCCACGTAACTGCGCTGAACGTCCAGTTGCTCGCGGGCGGGATTGAGGAAAACGACCTCGATCGCCACGTTGCGCAGAAGGCGCGAGCTCTGATTGCGCACCATTCCCTGGACGTTGTAGTAGACTTCCCGCGCTCCGAGGACGCCGCGTCCGATCCGGGATTTGTATTCGTTCACGCCGAAGATGATTAGGGGTTTCTGCTCGCGCTCGATCTGGCGGGCGGCATCGGGCGTCAGGGGGACAATCTTGCCGTCCTCATCCACCATCATCCGCTTCTTCAGGAGGTCGTACTCCTTCAGGGCCGCATTGATCTCTTGACTCTTGAGGTAATGCTGAAGCGCCTCATCGTAGCGCTCCAACTCCCACAGGGCGTGCCCCATGCGCAGGTGCAATTCCGCGTCGTAGGGCTGCTCGTTCAGAGCGGCCTGGATCTTCTCGACGTCCCCCTCGGCCTGGTCGTATTTGCGTCGGACCTCTTCCTCCCGGTTGGCCCGAACCATCCGGATCCGCGTAAGCTCGTCCGTGACTTCCTGGCGGAAAACGCCCTGGGGATAGCGTTCCAGGTATCCGGAGTAGGCGGCTTGGGCGTCGTGGAGCGACTGGACTTGGTCGTTGTAGAAGCAGCGGCCGATCTGAACGTAGATCCTCTCACGCTTCTCCCCCTCGGGATAATCCTCGAGAGCTTGCCGGTAGAGGGCCGCCGCCACGCGGTACTGCTTCTCCGCGAATCGCTTGTCGGCCTGCGCAAGGGTCCCGCTCAGGGACAGCCGGTTGACCGACTCTCCGAGGGACATCTCCCCCGGCGACCGGCAGCCCGCAGGCGCGAGGGCCACGGTCAGGCAAAAACCCGCGATGAAGAAGGGGCATTTCACAGTCCAGGCTCCTTGCGGTTCAAGGCGAGAGCCAACATTGGAGGCCGCCAAAGATCGGGTTCAGAAGGCGGCTCCGCAACGTCCCGCCCATTCGGCGCGCCTCTTAGACCCCAGGAGGCCCGTTAGGTTCCCGATCCGACGCCGATTTCGTCGAGACGGCGCAAAAGGGCGTCGGGGTCTTCCAGTATCAGATCGCGCGGCTTGCTCCCGAGATATGGGCCCACAATGCCGCGCTCCTCCATGAGATCCATCAACCGGCCGGCCCGGGCAAACCCGATCTTCAGTCGCCGTTGCATCATCGACACGCTGGGCTTGCGCGTCTCGAGCACGAGTCGCAGCGCCCGGTCATACAGATCCTCGTCGTCATCGGTCCCGCTCTTCATCTGGATGGAGGGGAACTCAACCTGATCCGGGGACGGGGCGGCGGACGGCATGGGGACGCGGTTGGCGAACGCGATGTCGTCGTCTTCGGAGTCGCCTTCTTCCTCGAAACCGGGCGCGCCGGCGGCGGGAGTGGAGAAGGTCTCCTTCTCGTACGCGGCGGGCGTCTGAGAGCGAAGGTAATCGGTCAATTGCTCGACGTCCTCATCGGAGATGTAGGCGCCCTGGATGCGCATCGGCTTGATTCCGCCGGGAGAGAAGAGCATGTCGCCTCTGCCCAGCAGGGTCTCGGCGCCGTTCATGTCGAGAATCGTGCGCGAGTCGACCTTGGCCGACACGCGGAAGGCGATGCGCGAGGGGAAGTTGGCCTTGATGATGCCGGTGAGAACGTTCACCGACGGCCGCTGCGTGGCGATGATCAGGTGGATCCCCGCGGCGCGGCTCATTTGCGCCAAGCGCACCACGTACTCTTCCACCTCGTTCTTGGCGATGAGCATCAGGTCGGCCAGCTCGTCGATGACGATCACGATGTGAGGGATGTATCCCAGGTCCCCGCGCCCTTCCGCTTCTTTGCCCCGGTTGCGTTTGCCCGCAATCATGGCGTTGTAGCTGTCGATGTTGCGCATGCGGAGCTCCGAGAACATCCGCAGCCGCTCTTCCATCTGCTGGACCGCCCACACGAGGGCGGCCGCGGCCTGGCGGGGCTCGTTCACCACCGGCGCGATCAGGTGGGGGATCTCAGAGTAGACGTTCAGCTCGACCCGTTTCGGATCGATCATGATGAGTTTCACCTTGTCGGGAGGCATGCGACAGAGCATGGAGGACACGATCGAGTTCACACAGACGCTCTTGCCCGAGCCGGTGGTGCCGGCAATCAGAAGGTGGGGCATGATCGAGAGATCGCAGATCACGGGCTCGCCGGAGATGTTCTTCCCGAGCACGAACGCGAGCGGCGAGCGGTGCTCGCGGAACTCGTCGGTCTCGATCAGGTCCCGAAAATAGACGGGGGAGACTCTGCGGTTGGGCACCTCAACGCCGACGGCGGCCTTGCCGGGGATCGGCGCCTGGATCCGTACGCTTTTGGCCTTCAAGATCAAGGCGATGTCGTTTTCCAGGTTCAGGATGCGGCTCACCTTGATGCCGGGCGCCGGCTGTAGTTCGTAGCGGGTGACCACGGGTCCCTGCGTGACGGCCACCACACGGGCCGAGATGCTGAAATCGGCCAAGGCCGCCTCCAGTTCGCCGCTGACCCGCAAGACTTCCTCTCGGTCCATCTCTTCGGATGCGGGAGGAGGCGGCGTGAAAAGGTCGATGCTGGGAAGTTCGAAATCGTCCGCGTTGAAATCCAACTCCGTCTGGATCATGGACGCCGGGGTGGTTTCGTTCCTTGACCGGGCCGCGGCCTTGCCGCTCGCCGATCCCTCCGCGCTCGCAACGGAGGGCGCCGCCCGCGTTTCAATCGCCTCGCCCCTCGTCTCGTTGCGCCGTGAAGAGAGACTCCCCTCGGATTCCTCGACCGGCGTCGAACCTTCCAGCAGCCGCGTCGACTGCCTTTCTCGCTGGCCCTCGGTCTTGATGACGGGGAATACCCGCTGTCCCATCTCCCGACCGAAATGCAGGGTGGCCACGGGGGGGGGTCTGCGCCATCGGGCAACGACCGACCGCGCCGTCCTTGCCAAGCTGGCAATGAGGGGAACGAACAGGAAATCCGTCGAGAGCATTGCGC
>DATKZW010000148.1:0-4781 GCA_035527775.1 Sumerlaeia bacterium
AGGCGGAAATCGACATGCAGTACGCCGATCTGCCCAAGATGGCCGATCACTTCATGTGGTATAAGTACATCATCAAGAACGTTGCGGTGAGACACAATAAGACGGTGACCTTTATGCCGAAGCCGGTCTTCCAGGACAACGGAAGCGGCATGCACAGCCACCTCTCGATCTGGAAAAACGGCCAGAACCTCTTCGCCGGGGACAAGTACGCGGGTCTTTCAGAGATGGCGCTGCACGCGGCGGGCGGCCTCCTCAAGCACACGCCCGCCATCCTGGCCTTTGCGGCGCCGACCTCGAACAGCTATCGCCGACTCGTTCCGGGCTTTGAGGCGCCGGTGAACCTGGTGATCTCGGCCCGCAACCGTTCGGCCGCCATCCGCATCCCCATGTATTCCAAGAAGGCCAAGGCCAAGCGGTTGGAGTTCCGCTGTCCCGATCCGTCCGCAAACGGCTACCTGGCTTGGTCCGCAATGCTCATGGCCATGATCGACGGGATCAAGAGCAAACTCGACCCCGGCGAGCCGCTCGACCGCAACATCTATGAGATGACGCCCAAGGACCTCGAGCGCATTCCCAAGGTCCCGGGCTCCCTGGATGAGTCGCTCAGCGCTCTGGAGCAAGATCATGCGTTCTTGGCGGCCGGGGGCGTCTTCTCGGAGGAGCTGATCCGGTCATGGATCGACTGGAAACGCGAGAACGAGGTGCGCGAGCTCGCCTTGCGTCCGCATCCCTATGAGTTCCACCTCTACTACGACTCGTAAATCGTCGGATTCCGAGGAATTGGCGCGAAACCGGGCGGTCCGGAGGTCTGAAGACCAGGGGGCCGCCCTTGCCTTTCTTTGCGGGGCCATGCGCGTTCTGGGACCCGATCCCGACTGCGCGAGAAGCGGGCGCCGGTGAAAATGGCGCGCGACACGGGACTCCGGAAGCGCTGGATCGAGTCCTCCGGAAACGCCGCGCGAACGCCGGGACCTCCGCATTGCCCTTGACATAGCCCTCAAGCGAGGTAACATAGTAAGTGGATGCAACCGCGGGCGACCCGGCCCGCGAGGATGTTGGGTCGAGAGGAACGACCGCCGTGAGCATTCCGGCTCTTCCAGACTTCCTGCACTTGGTGCGTGACCGCAAGGCGCGCGCTTGGCCTCTTGCGTTGTGTCTCGTCCTTTGGGGCCTGGCCGACCTCCAGGCCAATGCCGCTCAACCCCTGCCCCTGTCCTCCGCCAGCGTTGTCGCGCGTTCGCCCCGCATCGCGGCCGAGGCCGGCGGCGATTGCATCGTCGCGTGGATTGAGGAGAGACCCGGTGAAACGCCGTCGGCCACGCTCGTAGCCCGCCGCAGGCAGGACGGCCTTTGGAGCAAGCTACGGGGACCGGCGGGAGGCGGCGCCTTTGGGGTCTCCCTTCGCGATCCCGCCGTCGCCCTGGATTCGGCGGGGGACCCGCACATGGTCTGGGTAACCGACAACGGGACAACCAGCACGCTGCATTACGCCTTCCTGACCGACGCCGGATGGACGCCCGGCATACGGCTTCGCCTGGCGGGGTCCCGCAGGATCGAGCAGCCGGTGCTGGCTCTTTGGTCGGGCGACGAAGCCGCGGGTCGTGGGGACGACACGTTCGTCGTCTGGCAGGAGAGCGAGGGAACGAGGTACCAGATCCACGCGTTCGTGGTCAGCGCCGAGGGCGAGGGCAACCACCAAGTCCTCGAAGGGGAAGACGCGTTGCGCTATGCCATCTTCCCCGATCTGGTCGAGCTGCCTCCTCTCGAGCCGACCGGGCGCTCGCGGGTGGCGGTCTGCTGGTACGATCTTGAGAAGGACGAGACGCGCGTGGCCATGCGCGTGTGGAACTCGCAGACCAAGGAATGGGCGCCCGCCGAGCCGCCCGCCTGGCCGTCGCGCGCCGTGGAATCGATCCCCTTTGTGGCCGCAACCGCTGATGCGGGACCCTTCCTGGTTGGGCATCAACTCTTTGGACGCACAGACCGGATCTTCCTAAGTTCCGATGTCTTGCCGCTGGCCTGCGTCGACGACGATCCCTTTGCCCAGAATCGCTTCCCCAGGATCAGCCGCCCCCTCGGAGGCTTGAGCGGGTTGGTGTGGGAACAGCGCAGAGATGACGAGATCACCGTTGCCCGCGCTGTGATTCGCCCGGCTTTGGGTGAGCGGGTTTTGCTCCCTTCGGACGGCGCCGTCGACTCCTTCCTGGCGCCCGAACCCGACATTGCTCTGACCCATGACAGCGCGCTCACGGTTTGGGTTCGCCGGCTCATGTGTCCCCCGGGCAAACCGTGGGAGTGGGCGGAACCACGCTATACTCCAGCCGTCTTCTTCTCTGAAACGCAGATTCCTGAAGCGCACTGGCAGCCAATCCTTCCAGCAACCCGCGAGGAAGCGGAGTGATGCCGGCTCCGCGTTCTCGCCGAGGATGGAGAGGGGGGGCGCCTCGGCCGAAGGCGCGGTTTTTGCCCGCCTTGCTGGCGTTTCTTGTCCTCGGCTCGTCGGTCTCTCTCGGCGAGGAACAGAAGCGCCCCATTCTGGAAGAGATTCTGAGATCCCATGGGATCGATCCCCGTCCCCGCGGCCTCGCGGCTTTTCTCGGCAAAGGCTGGGAGGGCGCGAACCGGCCGCCTGTCTTGCCGGAAGCGCCTCGCGCGAAATCATCGTTGACTGCCGAAGCGTGGCGATTGCTCGCTCTGGACTATCGCGAGATACGGGCCGAATCTCCTCTGGAAGAGGTCGTTTCCTCCCTTGCGCGCCGTTACGCCACGAGGGATTTTCCCGTCCAGATTCTCGACATGGTCGACGAGGATCTCCTGGCGGGAGACGCCGTCGGTCGAGGAAGAGAACGGGTCGATCTCCTGGATTTCCTTCAGTACAACGGCATGGTGGCGCTCGGCATTTTCGGCCGTCTCTCCGACGACACGCTTCGGGCCGCCCGCCAGGTTTACGATGCGGAGACGCGGCCGACGGTCCGCGTCTCCTACGCTGAGGTCCTGGCATTGCTCGGGGACCGGTCTGCGATCGATGACTTGGTGATCGAGGCGTCCAAAGCCAATCCCACGAGTTCGGTCGCCGCCGCCCGTTCCTTGCACGTACTCTTCGGCCGGTCATTTCGACTCCACCCCAACATGGCCGTGGAGCCTCGCAGGGAGGCGGCCCAGGAAATCACCGAGTGGTGGGCCGGGGCGCGAGCGACCGCGCCCCCGGTAGACCGCGGCGCCGCCTTGGAACGCCGGAGACGGGGCAGACCGGCGCCGCAACAGCCCTTGGACCCCTTGCGAGCCAAGCTGCGCGCCAGCGCGGACGTTCTGGACGTCACGGACGCTCGCGGAAGCCGCACGGCGTGGAGCCAACTACAGAGGCAAACGGAAACGGAAGGAACAGCCCTGGCCGAGCAGCTTGGCCCGATCATCGCGAATCCCCGGGAGGATCTCGACATTCGCGCGGAGGCGATTCGTTGGTACGCCCGAATCCTGGGGAAGAAGGCGAAAAGAACGCTGAAGCAACTTCGGAAGGACCCGAATCCCGAGATCGTTGATCTGGTGAAGAAGCAGTTGAAGGATCTCTGAAGGCCCGCTTCGAGGTCCCGTCCGAATTCGTTTTCCGATCCGCGGTCGTTCTTTGCGCCGCTCGGCAATCCGGCGACAGACGCGGAGTCGGTTCCGGGAAACCTGGCGCCCCCGATTCATTCAGCGGTTAGCGACGTGAAGAAGCGTGCCGCCTCGATTCGGCGTCCGCACGGCGCGGAAACCGAGGCGGCGGCGTGGGCGTTTCCTCCCGCGATGAAGCCTCCTTGTCCCGCGACGTCGTTCCACGAGATGTAGTAGGCGGGATCAGTATCAGACGTAACTGTGCAGCCCCGGCAGGAGATAGTTGACGCCGAGGTACGTGAACAGGACGCACAGGAAGCCAAGAAGAGCGACGACGGCGGCCCAGCGGCCCCTCCAACCTGATAGAAAGCGCACGTGCAGGTAGAGGGCGTAAACGAGCCACGTGATGGCGGACCAGGTCTCTTTCGGGTCGAATCCCCAGGGACGCCCCCATGCGGTGTTCGCCCACACGGCGCCCAGAATGATGCCGATGGTGAGCAGCGGGAAGCCGACGGCGATGATCTTGTAGTTGAAGACATCGAGCGTCGGCAGGGAGGGCAGTCCCCGCACGAGGCGGATGCGCGATGCGTCGCCGCCGAGCAGGTCCTTGCCCAAGTAGCAGACGCTAACGAAGAAGGAGAGGGCGAAGGCCGAGTAGCTGAGCATGATGGTGACGACGTGGTAGGTGAGCCAGCTCGATTGGAGCGCCGGCATGAGGGGCGCGATCTTGGTGTCGAAGATCGGCGCCTTGTGCGCGAGCGTCATGAATATAAAGCCGAGAACGGCGCCGCCCAGTCCCGCCAGGCGAATCTTGTGGGTCCACTCGAAGACGAGCGCCACGAGAACCATTCCCGCCGTGGCGAAAGTGAAGGACTCGTACATGTTGGCCAGCGGCGCGCGGCCGCTGAGGATCCAGCGGCAGACAACGCCGAAGACTTCTTCCCCGAATCCGACGACGAGAAAGGCGTAGCCCGCGCGCGCCGCCCAGCGCGGCCCGAACAGAAGCGACGCGCCGTAGAAGAGCGCGGCGAAGACGTAGAAGAACGCGGACTTGGCAAAGGGGTGGTGCTCCTGGTAGAGGGCGTCGAGCCGGAGGTGAGGCGTCTCGATTCCGCGCGCGTCGGCCGCCGCCTCGACAGCTTCGATGAGTCCCGAGGCGGCCTTCGCCCCGGCCTCGGGATCGTCGCCGC
>DATKZW010000149.1:0-4482 GCA_035527775.1 Sumerlaeia bacterium
CTCGAAGATCCACTTTTTTCGCCCCTCTCCTTCGGTAGCTTTTGATATGAGGCGATTCGCGGATCAAGGCGCGCCACAGTCAGCGGAGAATTCCGTTGCAACCCGCGATCGAACATGAGGGGAGAGGCCCAAACCAATGGCGCCTTCCCTACCTCCGCCACCCTCGCTCGCAAGAGTCCTGTCGTTCGCGGCGGTCCTTGACTCCCGCTGGTCGGGATGCTAGGTTTCTCACGGCTGCGGGTGCGTGGGTCTGGTTCATGATCTCTCGCAGGGAGGAGCCCGATGCCTGACTTCCTTACTCTGGCTGCTCTTGTCGGGTTGGCCATGCTCGTGTGGGACTGCGTCGAGGTGGGGCGCAACGATGCGGCGAACCTCGTGAACGCCGTTTTTGGCGCGCGCGTCATGCGGCGGCGAATGGCGGTCGTGATCGCCGGCGTCGCCGTAATCCTCGGCGCCACGTTTTCCGCCCCCGTTCTGGAGACTGCCCGCAAGGGAATCTTCGATCCGTCCGTCCTGACCGTTCAGATGGCCGTGGCCATTTATGTCAGCGTCTACTTCGTCGACACGGTCCTGCTCTATACCTTTTCGGGCTTTGGCATGCCCGTGAGCACGACGGCGTGCCTGGTGTTCGAACTCGTCGGCGCCTCGCTCTTCCTGGCCGGATTCGACAACGTGAGCTGGCCCAAGGTCGGCTCGGTCGCCCTGGCCATCATCGTTTCCATTGCGGTCAGCGGCCTGGCCTCGTTCCTGGTGATGCGCGTTTTCCGGGGCGCGGTGCGCGACGGGGCTCAGGATCATGACACCGTCCTGCTCCACGGGCCGTGGATCTCGGGGGCCATGTTGACTTGGCTGACCTGGTTCATGGTCTTCAAGGGACTGAATGACGTCAATCTCGTGAAGAACCTGAGAGCGGAGACTTTCCAAGTGTACGGCGAGGGGCTGGTCTTGCTCGTGATGTGGGGGATGTTCACCTTGCTCACGCACCTGGTCCTGGTCGTGACGCATCAGCGGGCGCACCGCTACCTCTTCCCCGCCACCGCGGCGCTGGGCATGATCTGCATGGCTTTCGCCTTCGGCCAGAACGACCTGGCCAACGCGGCCTCGCCGGGACTGGCGAGTTACACCCTCTGGCGCCACGGAGGGGGACCGGATCAGATGGCGAATATCGCCTCCAAGATACCGATTCCGCTTTGGGCGCTGTTCGTTTGCGGCGTTCTGATGGCCTCGGGAATGTTTACGCCCTACGCGCAGCGCGTGACGCGGGCGGAGGTCAACACCGGCAGTCAGTTCGACAGCGTGGCTCTGTACGCTCCCGAGTGGTGCAAGGCGCTGGCGCGCGCCCTTCTTCGCGCGCGCTCGCGCCGCGAAACGCTCGCCCCGGAGCCGGCCCTCAATGCGGCGGGCAAGAAAATCCATTACGACAGCCTTCGGGCGTCGGTCATCATGAGCGTCAGCGCGAGCGTCATCGCCTTCGCCTCGGGCCGCGGTCTTCCGGTCTCGACGACCTACGTCGCATTCGCGGCGGTCCTCGGATCGGGCATGTCGGATCGTGTGTTCGCGCGGGGCGACGCCGACACGAAGCTCGGGCGGGCGCTCTGGGTGATCGCCTGCTGGCTTCTCGCTCCGGTCATCGCCATCCTGGCCACGGGTTGCGTCGCGCGCCTCGTATATGGTCTCTCCACGGCGGGTCTTGTTCTCTGCATCGCCCTGAACCTGGGAGTCCGGTTTCTCTCCAAGAGGCGCGCGGACGCCCACGAGCGCAAGTACCACCCCGCGACCAGCTCGGCGAATCCGGACGACGCCGAACCCGCTCGCGCCGCCGATTCCTGAGTTCTCCGGCAAGCGCCAGGCCCTTCCAGGGCCCTTTATGCCTTGTCGCCGATCAATCGGCGGCGAAGAAGGTCGGTGCCGGAAGATCGAGCATGGTCTTGAGGCCCGGGCTCGCCTTTGTGATGGCCCGCACGGCGTTTAGCGTGATGGCGCAGGTGGCGACGTCGCCGTTGACTCCGCCGGGGATGGTGGACCGGAGGGCCGGAATCCCGTCAATCTCGATGGTGTCGCGCGCCCCCTTCTCCCCGACCGCCGCTCGGAACGTCAGGCGGATGACCTCTCTGTTTCCGACGAAAGCGCGGCCGATCTGCTCGACGCCGCGCGCCATGCCGGCTTCGATGACCGTGTAACCAGAATGGATTCTTCGTTCCGCGACGATCGGTCTCAGGCTCTCGGCGGTGCGATCGAGCCGCCAATTGACCGCCCGGGCGATCATCTGCATCGATTCGACGAGGCCGACGTGGCGCAGGGTCCCTTCGCGCGCCTTCTTTCGAAACTCAGCCGGCGTCAGCCCCGCCCCAATCTTCTGCTGGAAAGGTATGCGCCGGACGGACGCGTCTTGAATGCGCGTTACCCGCACGCGCTTGACCTCCTGGCATACGGACGTGAGCACGGACGGCAGGTAGTCCATGAGGAACCCGGGGTTGACGCCCGTGCCGACGCAAGCAACGCCGCGTTTCCTGCAGATGCGGTCGATGCGTGCGGCGAGACGCGGTTCCTTGTCCCACGGGAAAGCCATCTCTTCACAGGTCGAGACAATATGCAAGCCGGCTCGCGCGATCTCGGCGATCTGTCTCTCGATCGTTCTGAGGTCCGACACGGTAGTCACGAGCGCCACGTCCGCCTTTCTGCTCTTGAGCGCGGACTGCAGGTTGTCGCGCACGCGGACGCCAAGGGGCTTCAGACCGCAGAGCTCCCCGAGATCGCGTCCCGCCTTCGCCGGGTCGGAATCGACCGCGGCAACGACCTTCAGGCCCTTGCGCTCGATGGCGAACTGAACGACTTTCCGTCCCAATGGGCCCAAGCCGACTTGGACGATTCGCAACATGAGGCGCCCTCCTCCCCCAGGTTTCTTGCCACAGGCGATCGAGCCGGCCGGGCTGCGCCGCGTTCGCGTTGCGGGCGCCCTTTGGGCCGACGGCCTCGACCGACCGGCCCGCCCATAGCATCAGACTGGAGCGCGCGGAGCAGGAAAAAACCCCGAATGAACGGGGTCTGGCCTGATTTCCCAAAGAATGGTGGAGAAGAGGAGACTCGAACTCCCGACCCCAGCGTTGCGAACGCTGTGCTCTCCCAACTGAGCTACTTCCCCGCCCACTCAGGCACGCCCCTTCTTGCGCGAGGCGAGGGGAAAAGTCAAGGGCGATCTTGGTCAACGGATCTTGGCCAACGCGTGACCTGCACTCCCGTGTTGGGCCGAGGAGCAAAGGGAGTCCGCCGTCGGGCGGGCGCTTCGCAAGCGGGCGCCGTCGACCCGAGGGCGGACGCGAGACGACCGGCTCGCTCATCGACCTCTTCGCCGACTCGGCCGAATTCACCGAGCGCTTGAGGACGCACTTCGAAGCGCCCTGAGACGCGACGGACCGCGGTTCCCAAGGATTCCGCGAAATCGTCTCTTGACAGGGCGGGAATGCGGCGCGGAGTATCTTGAGGAAGAAGCCTGCTTCGGTCAGGCTTCTGCTCCCGGCGATCTTGTTGAGGTTGGAGGCGCGAAGTGGGGACGGAAGAACCGGACGGAAGCGGCGGAGGGGCTCCGTGCGGCGGACGGCCGGTCATCGAGGTGGAAGACCTCGTGGTGGAATACAAGACCCGGCGGCGCAAGGTGCGCGCGGTCCAAGGCATCAGCTTCCGCGTGAACGAGGGCGAGTGCGTCGGCTTCATCGGTCCCAACGGCGCGGGGAAATCGTCGACGATCAAAGCGCTGATGGGCTTCGTCTTTCCGGCGGCGGGGAGAATCACCGTCTTCGGACAACCCGCCGGGACCGTGGAGTCGAAGCTCCGCATCGGCTACCTGCCCGAGGTCGCGCTTTACTACCCGTTTCTCAAAGGGACGGAGCTGCTGAGGCTCTACGGCGGGCTGCATCGCGTTGCGCCCCGGACGCTGAGGGAGCGCATTCCCAGGCTCCTGGAAGCGGTCGGGCTGAGCGAAGTGGGAGACCGCCTCATCCGCAACTACTCCAAAGGCATGCAGCAGCGCCTGGGGATCGCGCAGGCGCTCATTGCGGAACCGGAGTGCCTGATCTTCGACGAACTCTCCTCGGGTCTCGACCCGGTCGGCCGTCACGACTTGCGGCGGGTGCTTCTGGACCTCAAGGCGCGCGGCGCGACGATCTTTTTCTCCTCGCACGAGCTCCACGAGGTGGAGGCGCTGTGCGACCGCGTCATCGCCATTCACAAGGGCGAGGTTCTTTTCGACCTCCCGCTGGCCGCGCTCAAAGAGAGGGCGGGCGCCGCCGGGCTCGAGGAGTGCTTCATGTCCCTCATCCGCGAGCGGGAGGGGGAGAGATGAGACAGCGCGCGCGCAACTTGCGCTTGATCGGGTGGACGCTTCTGCTCGAGGCGTGGCGGCGGCGCGAAGTCTACGCCATCGTGCTGGTTACGACGGCGCTCCTGATCGGCCTGCGTTTCGTGCGCTTCTTCGAGATGGAGGGG
>DATKZW010000150.1:0-2751 GCA_035527775.1 Sumerlaeia bacterium
GGGTTCGCGAAGAACGATATAGAGACGACATCCCGGAACCTCCGCGACGTATAGACGATCCCGACGCAGCCCTACCCCGGCGCCCACTTCGCCACCTTCCCCCCGAAGCTGGTCGAGCCGTGCCTCAAGGCGGGATGTCCAGTAGGCGGCACAGTCCTCGATCCGTTCTGGGGCGCAGGGACGGTGGGCGTGGTAGCGCAGGACCTCCACTTGAAGGCCATCGGGATCGAGTTGAACGCAGACTACATCGACCTCAGCACCAAGAGGCTTGCCCAAGGGGTCCTACCCTTCGGAGACGCGAAATGACGCCGGCGGGGTGGACGGGTGAGGACCGACCGGATCGGTTCCAAACCGACGAGAACAGTGAATTCAACTCGAACGTTAACCCAGGTCGCCCCGCCATCACCCTAGCCATCGGAGGCGCCATGAAGCGGTGTACGACGTGCGCCGAGGACAAGCCCACGGCGCTATTCGACAACAACGGCCACGGCGGACTGCACGGTGCGTGCAGGGCGTGCAGGGCGGCCGTCAAGCGCGCCTGGCGTAGACGCGGAGGGACCACGGTGACGACACAACCGCGTACAGGACCGCGCGGATGCGGAATCAAGTCATGCGCGCGCCGGCCAGAACCAGGAGAAACCCTGTGCGCCACCCACCTAGCATTCTACCGCCGCCGGCTGTGCCAGTTGGACCGCTGCGAGTGCGGGAACACGCTCATCGGCCCCTACGCCCTCGAGCGCGGTACCTGCCACGACTGCGCGTATGCCCACGCTTGACCAGGCCACCATGCGCGAATAAGATGCGACCCGTGAGGACCAAACGATCGAGCCTTCGAACCCACCCCCCGGCGCCCTCCTCAAGGATCGTAGGCGTCCTCACAGATGCCCAATGCTGGGGGGTGGCTTCGTCGGCTCGAGGAGGGGACGGCAGTGGCTGGCGACTGGATTAAGATGACCAAGGGCCTTGAGGCGGCGCCCGAAGTGATCCGGATGGCAGCCGCCCTCTCCATCCCCCGCGACGAAGTCCTCGGTAAGCTATTTCGGTTCTGGTCCTGGGCCGATACCCACCTCCTCAACGGTGACGCTGTAAGCGTCACGGAAAAGTTCGTCGATGAACTCGCAAGCGTCGCGGGCTTCGCTCGCGCGATGGCTGACGCGGGGTGGCTCGAACCGCTGTCCGGGGACTGGACATCCGGATTCCATATCCCGAAGTTCGAGAGACATATGGGGCAAAGTGCGAAGCGGCGCGCAGTTACGGCAACTCGGAACCAAAAATACCGGGAGCGAGTCACCAAGAAACGTGACGCTGACCGTGACGACGCGAGCGTCACGGAAGCGTCGCGCGAATCGTCACTAGAGAAGAGAAGAGAAGAGAAGAAGAAAACACCACCCCCAAACCCCCAAGACGGCGAGGCGGTGGCGGCGGTGGCGGGACTCTTCGAGAAGGCATCAGGACGCATCCTATCCACGCTCACCCTTGAGAAGATCGCGGACGCCATCGCCGAGTACGGCATGGATCGGATCGAGAAGGCCATATCCATCGCCGACGACGCCGGCGCTACCAACTGGGCCTACGTCGAGGCCGTCCTGCGGAAAGGCGGCGACCAGAAACGCGAGAAGAAGGCGGCTCGAGACAACGGCGCGCCGATCCTACCCCCAGGACATCCATGCCACGGCCGGAAGAAGGGCGAGAAGTGGGTGGCCGACGACGGCACCCAGAACACGGTCGGCGACGACGGGTGGTGGTGGGTACAGCCGCCGGACTCGGAACCACGCCGAAAGGAGAAGATCCTATGACAAACGGCAGCATTCGACCGCATTCGACCGCACGCGGCATCTGGTACGAGCTCGGCGCAGACGGCCTACCAACCGCCTGCGTCTTATGCCTCCGTCCCACCCGGCAGATCCGGTGGCACGGGACGAATGGCTGGTGGATCTGCGAGACGTGCGCGCCGGGGAAGACGATGGAGGACGTGGCATGAGGCCGACCGTACTACCCGAGATCAAGGCGGCAATCCCGCCGCTGCGGCCAGACGAGCGAGCGGCACTCAAGGCGAGCATCGAGGAGAATGGCGTCCTCGCGCCTCTCCTCACCTGGATGCGGTTTCTCACGCCCGAGCAGACGGCCGAAAAGCTCGGGTTCGGGCCGAAATGCAAGGGCGAGGGGTGCAAGTACGATCACGAGGACGTCCCGTTCGACGAACTCGAATGCGGCGACGGGATCTGGGAATGCCCCGACTGTGGATGGGGTGTCTATCCATTCGAGTACGACCAAGTCCTCCTCGACGGTCACAATCGCCTCGAGATATGCGAAGAACTCGGGTCCGAAGAATACCTGACGACCAGCATCGACTTCGATCTGATCGCGGAAGGCGCGGACGGGATAGAGGAGGTCGTCCTCTGGGTGCGAGAGCACTCGATCGCGCAGCGCAACCTCAGCGACGACCAGCGCGCCGTCCTAGCGAACGAGATCCGCGAGGACAGAGCACGGATCGCCAGGCGCGAGCAACTTGAGCAGGCGCGAGCAGCCAAGGCCGAGAGGGACTTCAGGGACGCCGTTAGGGAGGCGTGTTCTGTGGGGGCACCGTCAACCCCCACAGAACGGAAAGAGCGTGTCCGCGCCCAGGTGGCCCGCGAGCAGAACGTCCCAGAGGCCAAACTGCGAGCCGCCCAGGAGGTCAAGAATGCGCGCCCCGACCTGCTAGAGAAGGTCCGAGAGGGATCCATGCCACTCGCCTCAGCCAAGCGAGAG
>DATKZW010000151.1:0-10922 GCA_035527775.1 Sumerlaeia bacterium
GACCTGGTGCGCTTCGCCTTCGAGAGGAACTGCGAGATCCGCTTCATCGAACTGATGCCGCTGGGCGCCGCGCAGTCCTTGCACGAACGCTGCTTCGCGTCGAACGACGAAGCCCGGCGGGAGATCAGCAAATCCTTCGACCTCGACCCATTGCCTCACCCCCCGGGGACGCCGAGCCGTCGCTGGCGTGCGCGGAACTCTGAAGGCCTTGGCGGCGTCGTCGGATTCATCTCTCCCGAGACGGAACCTTTCTGCGACGGCTGCCGGCGCATGCGCCTGACGGCCCAAGGCCGCCTCGTCGGGTGTCTGGTCCGCGACGAAGGTCAGAGTATTCTTCCCCTGCTGCGGTCCGGAGAGCGGCTCGATGATCGAGCCCTTGCCGAGGCGGTCCGCCGGGCTTTCGCAAGAAAAGAGGGCCCCGGTCTCGTCGCGCGGGGGCGGTCCATGGTGACTCTGGGCGGATAATCTGGAGCGCGGGATGCGGAGTGCGGAGTGTAGAATGAGCGGCGGGAAATGCCAAACGCGGGATGAGGCCGACGGGGTCGGTGAGGGAGTCCGAACGCGAGCGGGAGAGGGGGGACTGCGTTTCGACCGCTTGGAGATGGGGGGAGCGCTTGGCGATCTCGGGACGTTCATTCCGTTGCTGGCGGCGATGGTCAAGACGTGCGCCCTTCCTTTGGCGCCGGCGCTCTTTTTTGCGGGCCTGATGAACGTCGCCACGGGTTTCCTGTTTCGAATTCCGATGGCCGTCCAACCGATGAAAGCCATCGCCACCGTGGCGATCGCCGAAGGACTGAACGTGCGCCAGATCCTGGCCGCCGGGCTCGCGACGTCGCTGGTTCTCCTGGCGCTGACCCTTCTCGGCCTGGTCGATCTCTTGAACCGATCGCTTCCGCGCAGCGTGGTGCGCGGACTGCAACTGGCGCTCGGGCTGAAGCTCCTAACTACGGGAATCCGATTCATCGCAGACACCGACGCTTGGTGGGGGTGGGACTCGATCGCCATGGGCGTCGTCTGCGCAGGCGTCGTGCTTGCCTTCTACTTCTCCCGCCGCGTGCCGGCCGCGCTCGTCGTGTTCCTCCTCGGCCTTGGCGCCATGTTCATGGCGACCGACGGGCTGCTCGACAAACTGCACTTGGGGTTCGCCCCCCCTAAGTTCTGGCTCAAGGAGATCGCCCCCGGAGAATGGGGCGTCGGCATTCTCAAGGGAGCGGTTCCTCAGCTGCCGCTGACTTTGCTGAACTCGGTCATTGCCGTGTGCGCCCTTTCGTGCGACCTCTTCCCGCGCCGGCCCGCAGCCCCTCGGCGCGTCGCCGCCTCGGTCGCCGTGATGAACCTGCTGGCGTGTCCCTTCGGGGGCATGCCGATGTGTCACGGCGCGGGCGGCCTCGCGGCGCAATATCGGTTCGGCGCGCGGACGGGGGGATCGGTTATTCTCCTGGGCTGCGCGAAGATGGCCCTGGCGCTTCTTTTCGGGAGTTCGCTCCTGATCTGCTTGCAGAACTACCCGATGAGCGTTCTGGGGATTCTGCTCCTCTTCAGCGGCTTGGAATTGGCGATGGTCTGCCGGGACCAGAGGGCGAAGACCGATTTCTTTGTCATGCTGATGACGACCGGCGCATGCCTGGCCGTCAATTCGGCTCTCGGTTTCGCAATCGGATGGGCGATGGCTTTGCTGCTCGAGTATGGGGTCTTTCGCATCGAGCCGCGCCCGGAGGACAACGCGCTCTGAGGCGTGGATGAAAGGGATACATCTCTCATTAGCCCCTCGATTCATCGAGGGGCAGTGGAAGCGATGACCACGATTCTGTAACCGTTTCAACGGTTTCGCCTCCCCGGGATAGACCGTTGAAACGGTCGCTTGGGGGGAGTTTCCCTTGCACGCCTCGTTGAAACAAGGCGCTGGTAAGAAACAGGGCTCGAGCCGCCTCCGCGCGCATGAAGCGCTCGAGGGTGAGATTTTCACACACGGTCCGAGAGGCGGCGGGCGCCGAGACAGAAGAAGGGAATGAAGAATGAGCGAATCCACACCGTTGTCTCATCTCGACTCTTCCGGGGGAGCGCGCATGGTCGACGTCGGCGGCAAGACCGCAACGCGTCGCGAAGCGCGCGCCGAGGCCGTCGTGAACGTGGGGCCCGCAATCGCCGCGTTGCTTCGGGAAGGGGGCGGCGTCGCCAAGGGCAACGTTCTGGAAACGGCTCGGATCGCGGGCATCATGGCCGCCAAACGCGCGGGCGAGCTGATCCCCATGTGCCATCCGCTGACGCTCGACGTCTGCGAGGTGGACGCCGCGGTGGAGGGCCCTTGCGTGCGGATCGAAACGCGCGTGGCCTGCGAGGGGAAAACCGGCGTCGAGATGGAGGCGATGACGGCCGCGTCCGTTGCGGCCTTGACGGTCTATGACATGTGCAAGTCCGCGGGAAAGGGAATCGAGATCACGCGCATCCGGCTCTTGGAGAAATCAGGCGGGAAGAGCGGGAGGTGGGCGAGGGAGAACGGATCGTGAGCCCCTCGAGCAAGATCGGAACGATTCGGGCCGTGTGCTTGAGCGAGCGCAAGGGCGAGCAGAAGTCGCCGGTGGACGAGGCGCGCTTGATCGCTGGGTTCGGCTTCGAAGGGGACGCGCACGCCGGCGACTGGCATCGGCAGGTTTCCTTGCTTGACCTGGCGGACATCGAGATCATGCGCTCGAAAGGAGCGGAGTGCGCTTTCGGGGCCTTCGGCGAGAACCTTGTTGTGGAGGGATTGCCGCTCGGGGAGATCGGTTTGGGGAGCGTTCTGAGGATCGGCGCCGACGCCGTTTTGCGAATCAGCCAGATTGGGAAAACATGCCACACGCGGTGCGCGATCTATTATCAGATCGGCGACTGCATCATGCCCCGCAACGGACTTTTCGCGCGGGTCGAACAGGGAGAACGCGTCGCGACGGGCGATAGAGCGGAGATCGAGAGCCTCGTCCCACGCAGTCGCGTACAGGCGGTCGTGCTGACTATCAGCGACCGCGGCGCGCGCGGCGAGACGGCCGACACGGCCGGGCCGGCCGTCGCCGATCTTCTGGCCGAGCGTCTTGGCGCGCACGTCTACCGCCTCGAAATCCTTCCGGACGAACGGGCCGCAATTGAGGACCGGCTGCGACATTACTGCGACGGACACTCGATCGACCTCGTTTTGACCGTAGGCGGCACGGGCTTCTCGCCTCGCGACGTGACGCCCGAAGCGACGCGCGCCGTCGTCGAGCGGCCGACCCCGGGGCTGGACGAAGCGATGCGCGCCGCGTCGCTCGCCCTCACGCCTCGCGCCATGCTATCGCGCGCCGCGTCGGGCATCCGGCAGACGACGCTGATCGTCAATCTTCCCGGCTCGAAGCGCGCCGCGGTGGAGAACCTCGAGGCGATCCTGCCCGCCTTGCCTCACGGCATCGGCAAACTGCGAGGGTCCCAAGCGGACTGCGGCCAACCTGGGAGGTCTTGAGGGATCTGAAGGCATGACGACGCCCCTTCTTGCCATTTGCGGTTGGAGCGGATCGGGGAAGACGACGCTGATCGAGGCGTTGCTGCCAAGGCTTCGCGCCCAAGGGCTGCGCGTCGGCGTCATCAAGCACGACGCCCACGGTCTTCAGCTGGACGCGCCGGGGAAGGACACCGACCGCTTCTTCAACGCCGGCGCCGCGCAGGTCGTGGCGTACGACGGGACTCAGTTGTTCTCGCGGGAGCCGATCCAGGAGGACGCAGACGGCTCAGATCTCGCTCTGGAACGAATGCGAGCCGATCTCGATCTCATTCTCGTTGAAGGCCACAAGGACACGGCTCTGCCGAAAATATGGATCGAGGCGCCCGATCTGGAAGAAGGATCGCAGAAGAAAGAGGATCCCGCGGCGAAAGGCGACCGGCAGACAATCGCAACACTCTCGCGCGACAAGCGCCTTGTCGACCGGGCCGAAGAGATCGTCCTTGATTTCCTGAGGCGTCGAGCGAAGGGCGCGGAGCAATCCCCCTTTCCACCCCAAGCGAAATCCAGGATGAATCCGCGGGAAGCGCCCCGCGCCCGTGGAACCACATCCGGATCGCGGGCGCGAGGCGATACGCGGAGCGAAACCAAGCGGCACAAAGAGCCTCATTCTCTCAGCATGGAACCGGCGGCGCAACGAAGGGCTGCTGGGAGGAAACGTCGGCGAGACAACCTGAACGAGTGTGGACTGCCGGGAAAAGCAGTGCCTGAGAGGGGTCCAGTCAAACGGAAAACGGGCTCCTGAAAGAGCCCGTAAGTCAGGCGAAATCAATGGTGGGTGATGCAGGACTTGAACCTGCGACCCCTGCCATGTCAAGGCAGTACTCTAGCCGGCTGAGCTAATCACCCACTCGAGGCGTCCCTGGCGGTCCGCGTGGCGCGGCCCGGGGGATCAATCGGGAAGAAGTTATCGAAGCGGCGGGCGGGAGTCAAGAGAATTTGCCGTCCCGGGGAACCGGGAACGGAGGAACAGGCCTGGCGATCTGGCTCGCCCGCTGGCTCGCTCCGTCGGCTCGCCCGCTGACTCGCTCCGTCGGCTCGCCGCCCCGCTGAATTGCGCGCTTCGGTCCTCGTTGGGCAGGACAGAGTCGGCCGTCGCTCTGGTCCACAGGGTCTTGCCAGGGCTCCGTCTCGCCCCGTCCGTTCGCATGGGCGGTTGTTCGGTCTCTTCCGGCGCGACGTCGCGGCGCCGAATCAGTCCGTTTCGCAAGGCCCTCGCGAAGGCGTCGGCGAAGTTTTCGTTGACGAGAAGCGCCGCTCCGTCTATAGGTGCCGGCACGAGCGCCGGAGTGGACTCGTTGCACAAGAGACGGGGCGAGGGGACCCGTGCTTCGCTTGGGAGTCGCGCCCGGTCGGCAGGAAAGGGGAGGGTTCTGCGCCATGAGTTTCCGCAAGAAAATCGTGAACCAGATCGACGTCCGAGGCAAACGCGTGTTCGTGCGCGTGGATTTCAACGTGCCGCTCAAGGATGGCCGCGTTGCGGACGACACGCGGATCGTCAAGGCGTTGCCGACGATCGAGTACCTGATCGACCAGGGGGCGCGTGTGATCCTGGCCTCGCATCTGGGACGCCCGAAAGGGGGAGTCGAGCCGGAGTTCAGCCTTGCGCCGGCCGCGAAGCGTTTGAGCGAACTCCTCGGCCAGGAAGTCAAGATGGCGCCGGACTGCGTCGGCGCCGAAGTCCGCTCGCTGGTGGACGCCATGGAGGCGGGCGACGTCGCTCTGCTCGAGAACGTCCGTTTCCACAAAGGCGAGACGAAAAACGACCCCGAGTTCTGCAAGCAACTGGCCGAGCTGGCCGACGCCTACGTCATGGACGCCTTCGGCAGCGCCCACCGCGCCCACGCCTCGACCGAGGGGATCACGAAGTTCCTCAAGCCGTGCGCGGCCGGCTTTCTGGTTCAGAAGGAGCTCGAGTACCTGGGCGGCGCTCTCGAGTCCCCCAAGCGGCCGTTCCTCGCCATTCTCGGAGGCGCCAAGATCGACACAAAGATCGGCGTCATCGAGAGCCTGCTGGCGAAAGTCGATAAGCTGTTTCTCGCGGGCGGCATGGCCTACACCTTCTACAAGGCCATGGGCCACGAGATCGGCAAGTCCCTCTTCGATGAGGCCGGCTTCGAGAAGGCCAAAGCCCTCCTCGACGATCCGTCGGGCAAACTCACGCTGCCGGTCGACTGCATCGTGGCGGACAAGTTCGAAGCGGGCGCCCAAACGCGCGCCGTCGGCGTCGATTCCATTCCCGCCGACTGGTTCGGCGTGGACATCGGCCCGAAGACGATCGAGACGCTCAAGAAGGAGATCGCCGCGGCGGGCACGGTCGTGTGGAACGGTCCGGTGGGCGTTTTCGAGATCGACGAATTCGCCACGGGCACCCGAGAGATTGCCGAAGCGCTGGCCTCGAGCGACGCCGTCTCGGTGATCGGGGGCGGAGACTCGGCCGCCGCGATCATGAAGTTCGGCCTCGAAGACCGCATGACGCACATCTCGACGGGCGGCGGCGCGTCCCTGGAGTTTCTCGAGGGCAAGGAACTCCCCGGAATCGCGGCGCTCGATGATGCCTGACAGTCTCTGCGACGAGGCCCTGTAACAGAATGAGAAAACGCGGCGTGGGCGTCGCGCCTATGTCTTTGCGGGGGTCCACGGGCCGGATGCGCGCGCCACCATACGGCTCCTTCGTCGATTCGGGCGCGCTCGGAGATTACCCTCCCGGCAGACCGTAAGCGGAACGAGACCGAGAGGCTGTCAACGCCCCTCAGGCCGGATCATGACGCACACCGCTCAGGACGCTTCCCTCAAGCCGCGCGCCCTGCTCTGTCTCCTGACGACCATCCTCCTGTGGGCGGTGAATCCTCTCTTCATGAAGTACTTCACCGGCTACTACGACGTCTGGACTCAGAACGCCTTTCGCTACTCCTGCGCCGCGGCGGGTCTGTTGGGCTTTTCCGCCTTGACCAACCGCCGAGGCCTCCGCCTGAATCGTTCGCAATGGGGCAAGCTCTGCCTCGTGGCCGCGCCGAACGTCTTCATGCAGATCTCGTTCGCCGGGATGTACTACTTCATCTATCCCTCCGTTGCGAGCCTGGTTGGACGGATCAATATCTTCATCGTCGGCTTCTTATCCTTTCTTCTCTTCCGCGACGAACGCCGCGTCATTCGCTCGCGCGGGTTCCTTGTGGGTTCGGCTCTATCGCTGGCCGGGGTCGTGGTTGTGATCCTCGCCCAAGACCCCGCGACCCTCGAGCGGCTCGAGGTGAGTCAGCGGACTTTCTGGATCGGCATTGCCGTCGTTGTCGCCAACGCCTTCTTCGGCGGCCTCTACACGTTGGCGATCAAGCGCCTGGTGAGGGACGTCGATCCCGTCGTGTCCTTCACGCACGTTTCCTGGATGACGGCCCTCGCGCTCATCGGGCTGATGGCCGCCGTCGGACGGCCCTCGGACCTCTGGCGTCAGCCGGCGACGCCGCTTCTTTTCATGGTCCTGACGGCCGTCGGCTCCATCCTCATCGCCCACACGGCCTACTACGCCGCCTTGCGCCACATCAAGGCCGTCGTCACTGTCTCGCTGATGCAACTGATCCCGGTCGGCACGTGCGCCATCTCGGCCTTCTGGTACGGCGACCGTCTCTCGCCGCTGCAGATCGCCGGGGGAGGCGCCGTGCTCGGCGGCGCCTGGCTGGCGGCCGTCACGCAGGCCCGTCTCGACCGGCGCGAGCGCGCTGCGCTCCGCGAGCGCGGCCTGTGAGCAGCCACCCGCCCGCCCCCTTTTGGCTGTCCTCTGCAAGGGCCCCCTCGCCGCTTCTCATGGGTTTCGCTGGCGTCGGCGCCGTTGCGCACCCACGAGGGTGAGCGCCAGAGCCCCGAAGTAGACGACGGACCCCGCGACGTAAACGGATTCGAGCGCCACGGGCCGGATGACGACGAAACGCGTCGCGACGCCGTCGATGGCCGTCCAGGCCAAGAGCGGGCCGCAGGCCGCGCCGAGGTCCGACGCCGTGACGAACCAGGAGAGGTAGCGGTTGCGCCCCGCGGGAGGGACCGCGACCGAGGCCTCGGCGCTCAGCGCGATTCCCGCCGTGGCGCCGCAGAAGAAGAGAAAAAGCACGGCCGCAACCAAGGGCGCGAAACCTTGCATGCCGGGAACGAGAAGCAGAGCCGTCCCGCCCGCGGCAAAGGAGAGGCAAATCGTCCGCCGCCGGCCCCAGCGGTCGGCCGCGCCTCCCATAAGCGGCGCGAAAACGATGTCCACCGCCCAGCGCATGGCCAGCACGAATCCCGTGGCCGTCGCCACGGGGAGAGCGCGGCCAAAGACGTCGATCTGTCCCGCGAAGCGTTCTTGAAGCAAACGCCCGAGGGTTGAGAGGATGATGCCGCCGCCCACCAAGCCGACGGCGAAGTTGGCGCCCAGAAGGCTCAGAGGGCCGCGCGGCGCGGGTCTCGTCTCCGCGTGAGGGTTCGTCGCGGCGCCCGGCGATTCCCCGCCCGAGTCCCCCCGGGGCGCCTCCGTGCCGGAGAATCCGTCACTTCGCTTTCCCCCGCGTCCGCGGTCGGGCCGGTAGCGCTGGGAGAGGGATGCGGGAATGACGGCCAAGGCCGACAAGCCGGCCAGAACGAAGGCCGTCCGGCGAAACCCGATCGCGTCGCTCAAGACTCCGCCCAAGGCCGCCCCCGCCAGCGCCCCCAATCGCGAGAGGCCGCTCGTGACCCCCATGGCCGCGCCCAGGTTCTTCTCCGCCGCGTGACGCACCGTCGTCTGTAAGTATCCCAAGCGGATGAACGACCAGCAGAGCCCCCACACGCACCGGCCGATAAGCAGCAACACAAAGCCGCGCACGAGACCGTAGGAAGCGCAGACGCAAGCCCCCAAAGCGGTTGCGAGAATGAACGGTCGCGACACCCCCGCCCGGTCGCATACGCCGCCCGCCAGCCGGTTGGTGGCGAGTCGAACGAACCGGTTCATTGAGAGGAGAACGCCCACCTGCTTTTTGCCGAGCCCCAGGTCCGCAAACTGCACGGGCAGCAAAGTGTACATGAAGACGTCCCCGAGAAGTGAGAAGGCCGTGGCAACGGCGGCGTACACGTAAGCCCGCCGCAGACTTGGGGTCTCTCGCAGTGTGGACGGATTGAAGGGCTTGGGGACTGATCCGGTCATGTTGCTTCGCGTTTCGAGCCGCAGCCCTGGAGAGACGTTGGGGCCGAAATCACGGGCGCCGCTTCTGCAGCATAGGGTTTTCGCGCGCCGTGAGAAAGCGTAATCCGCGCGCAAGAACAGCCAAGGGCGTTGCGGACCGCGCTTATGCGCGCGGTCGCGAATCCGCGCGCAGTTTTTTTCGCCACGAGCCGTTGTTTTTTCTTGCGCCCCGCCCGCCTTTTCTGGTAGGTTGACTTTGTCTTATTGAGGATCCCGTTTCTCGCGGGGAGTGTGAAGTCGAGAGTGAGGGTCCGGCAGTCGAAAGGAGAGAGAAGCCAAGTCCAAACCTGCGACGTTGGTTCGGTTAGCATGTGGTGAGCCAACACTTTTGAACCGGGAGCTTTACATTATTCCGTGGAAGGCGCCCTCAAGGTTCCGGCAAGCGGTTTTGCGAGCACCCACCTGGCGAGACGGTTCGCCTACACTGACTGGACGGCGGAGCGGGTTTGTCTTGAAAGCCCCTTCTTCCCCGGATACAAGAACGGGAAGAGGGGCTTTCTTTTTTGCCCCCGCCCGGCTCGCGCGAAGCGCCCTGGCCGGCGCCAAACAGCATAACGGCGCCCATCAAGACGCACGGCGGACTCCATGGCCCCGCCCGATCAAGACACGAACCCCGACGACTCGCCCTCTTGCCCCGCGCCCACTCCGGAGGCGGCGCCCACGCCTCTTCTCGGCGATGCGGACGGCGCTCCCAAACGCGCCGCCTGGATCGCCCTCGCCCTTCTCTGTCTGCTTCATCTGCTCTTTCTCACGCGCAAAGGACTGTGGAACAACGAGTTCATCACCCTCGGCGTTCTCGGACTGTCGTGGCGCGACGTCATCGTTGAACGACTTCGCATGAACCATATGCCCGGTTACTTTCTGATGCTCAAAGCATGGACTCTGGTCTTCGGGACGTCGGAGGCGGCGCTACGATTGCCCTCAGCCCTGTTCAGTTTGGGGACGGTCGCCGTGACGTGGGACCTCGCGCGCCGCGCGTGGGGCGGGAGGGCGGCGATGCGGGCGGCCTGCCTCGCCGCCGCGGGACAGAACCTTCTCAGTCTGTCGGCCGACGCTCGGATGTACTCCAGCGTCCTCTTCTGGTGCGTGTTGTCCATGCACGCCTATCTCCTTCTCCTCGATCGGCCTTCCTGGCGCGCCCGCGCCGTCTACGTCCTCGCTGGGGTCGGGGGCGTCTTCGTGCATCTTCTCTTCGCCATGACGTTCGCCGTCCAGGCGCTGCATTGGCTGACGGTGCGACGCAGGGCGGCGCTCAGAGCGCGATGGTTGCTCCCCATGATGGCCGCGCCGTTTGTGGTTTGGCTCCCGTGGCTTGCCACCTGGACGAATCTGCAGTACAAGATCGGTCGCGACGCGTGGGATCTCCCGTCCCCGGGGAAAGCGTTGCGCGAATTCCTGCGCGTTCTTTGGGGGGACTATGACTTCGACCTCTTGCCCGGCGAAGCATCCCGCGCGCTGTCCGTTCCGATGGCCGTGGCAACGGTCGGGCTGGTGGTTTGGGCGGCCTGGCGCGCGACAAGGGCTTTGCGTCGCGCCGTCCCGGAAGGAAAGCCGCCCGGCTCGTCGGGGACGGGCTCGGCCTCCCCTTCCGGCGCTCTCGCCGATTCCTTTGTGCCGTGGTGGCTGCTTGGCCCCGCCCTTTTCATCTGGCTGACGGCTTTCAAATCCGACTCCGTCATCGGCTCCCAACGCTACTACACCGTGGCCGCGGCGGCCGCGCCCATCGCCGTCGCGCGGACCATGGACCTCATCCGGGCGGCCGCGTGGCGTCGCCTGTATATGGCGTCGGCCTTCGGGCTCGTCTTTTGGTACGGCATGGCCTGGCTCGCCGACCCGGGCAGCGGGCTGCGCCAGACGACGCGCTACATCCAGGCGCATGCCGGCCCCGATGACGCCATTATCCTGAGCCACGACGGGGCCTCGCGCCGCGCCTTCGCCTATTACGGACTCGGACACATGCGGCTTGGCGCGATCAATCGCGGCAAACCCGGAGGCTTGGCGAACGACGCTTGGCCCGAGCGCCTGCGCGCCGAGGCCGTGCGCCTAGCCGAGGGGCGTCACGATCTGTGGCTCGTCCTGTACCGCGCCAAGAGGATCCCGCTTCCCGAGGCCCTTTCTGCCGAGGGATCGCCCTTCGAGTCCATCGAGGTCGAAGAGCGCCCCTACCGGCGGTTCGGCGAGTGCGCACTGTACCACTACCGTCTCCGCCAGCCGACGAGCGGGCAT
>DATKZW010000152.1:0-3328 GCA_035527775.1 Sumerlaeia bacterium
CACGGAGAAGTCGGAGCGCGCGATGGCGGACGTCTTGTTCGGCGCGGGCGCGGAGGGGCCCTACATGCAGGCGATGAACCATATCCGCGGCTGGGCGCAGCGGCTGGCTACGACGGAGGGACCGGGGGAGGATCTTGAGCGGGACACGGAGAAGATACGGGCCGTCGTGGCGCAGTTGAAACCGATCGTCGACCAGACGCAGCGGCCCGGCCTGTTGCCGATCGAGAAGCGCCGCAACTATTGGTGGCTCATCGACGCCGACCTGCGCATTCTCGAAGAGAAGGCCTTCAAGCCAACGATCGCCTGGGAGGCGGAGGCCGGCGCGGGGGCGGTCGCGGTGAAGATCGCTTGCCGCCGCAGCGGCGTCGAACTGCGTTACACGCTCGACGGCTCGGAGCCGACCACGGCGTCTTCTCTTTACACCGAGCCCTTTGGTCTCGACCGCTCGGCGCCGATCGACGTGAAGGTTTTCAAGAATGGGGAAGAGAAATCGCGCTCGCAGATGCGCCTGCACAAGCACGACGCCAATGGATGCCGGGTCAATCTCGCGCACCCCTACTCCCCGAAGTACCAGGGAGGGGGCGAGGGCGGACTCACCGACGGCGTCCGCGGCTCGGCGCGATTCAGCGACGGACGCTGGCAGGGCTTCGAGCAGGACGACCTCATCGCCACGGTGGATCTCGGCCGCGACGTTGCGGTGCGCGACATTCGCGCGGGGTTCCTGCAAGCCGTCGGCCCCTGGATCTTTCTGCCGACCGGAGTCGAGTTTTTCGTCTCAAAGGATGGCGAAACCTTCCAGAGCGTTGGGACGGTTGAGAACACCGTGCCGAATGACAAGGCCGGCGAGTTCGTGAAGGATTTCGGCGTAACGGTGAAAGACCAGACGGCGCGTTACGTGCGCGTTCGGGCCAGGAACATCGGCCTCTGCCCCGAAGGGCATCCGGGCGCGAAGGAGAAGGCGTGGGTCTTCGTGGATGAGATTCTGGTGAATTCCGATGAATCCCTCTTCTGAAGGGCCGGTTCCATGGAGCCCTTTTCCTGTAGAGAACAAGAATGTTCAGGATGGGCAGGATGTTTCTGTCTCCTGAATGCCCTGCCCATCCGTGTTTGTTCTCATTTGGGGGGGAACCCGCCCACAATCTGTTCCGGGTAGCGGATGGGCGCTTGCCGAGACCGAAAGGACGATCTGCCATGGCTCCAAAACGCATTGTCTCCGCAGTCTTCACGGCAGGTCTACTGCTCGCCTGCGGAACGAACGTCGCGCGCGGCGCCGCCGCCGCGCCGTCCTCTCCGGTCAAGCCGCCCGCGGTCATGCCGCCGCCCCGGCGCCTAACGGTCGGGGAGGGGATCACTCGTCTTCCCGAGCAGATCGCGATCTCCGTTTCGTCGGACGCCACGGACACGGAAAAGTACGCCGCCGAAATGCTCCAGAAAGACTTGCAGCGCCTGTTCGGTTTCCGGGCCTCCATTGGAAGCGACGCGCGGGAAGCGTCCATCGTCGTGGGCGTCTTGCAGACCAACAAGGACCTCGCCGAGCTCGCCACGCCGGCAATCCGAGCGACCTTGGATCACATGCCGCGGACGCCGGGATACTTCACGGAGGGCTATGTCATCGGGGTCGTCGAGAAGCGCGGCGAGCCCAAGGCGCTCGTCGTCGGCGCCGACAAGGTCGGCGTCATGTACGGATGCTTTACGCTGATCCAGCTCTTCTCGAAGCGAGACGGCCGACTCTGTTTGCCTTCCTCGTTGGATGTCGAGGATTACCCCGTAATGAAGCGACGCGGGTACGCGTTCTACGCCGACGAGGTCGAGACGTTGGACCGAATGGCGCGGTGGCGGCTGAACGCCCTCGGCTACCGTCAGTTCCTCCCGTGGCGGCCTCCTCCGGGCGGCTGGACCGAGGATCTGCCGGAGGATTTCCCGAAGGCGGTCGCGGAGTGTCGCAAGCGGGGCATTCTTTACTACGCCGGCACGGCGCAACGCTGGGTCGAGGATCACTGGCGGAAACATCCCGAGGAGTACGAGGGCGTGAAGTTCTCGACGAAGGATGAGCGGTGCGTGGCGTTGATGAAGCGTCTGTGGGACCAGCTCGGCGCGGCGGGGGTCGACGGGTTTCTCCTCATGCTCGACGACATCTCGCAGAATATGCCGGCGGAGGACCTCGGGCGCGAGCACGTCAAATGGGTGCGCATGATGAAAGAGGCCGCCGACCGCCACGGCGTCCAGCGGCTGCTCATGTGCCCGACTCACTACTGGAAAGGATGGAAGGCCGATTACTACAAGCCCTTCCGCGAAGCGACCGACCTGGCCGACGTGCACATGATTTTCTGCCCCTACGACGCGGAGGAAATCGCCGCCGCCACGAAGGCCGGCTTGCAGCATTGCGAGTGGTGGCACAACGGCGCCTGGCCGCTCGGAACGGGCGAGTGGACCAAGCCCGCCTTCGCCGGGCTTCTTGGCGGCTTGGTGCGCGTCGAGTGGGGGTGGTACGGAGAGATCGACTGCCCCCCCGAACTGCTCAACGAGCTGCGCACCGTTCCCGAGCGCACGCTCCTTGGCTGGATCAACGGCAACTGGCCGGTTTGGGGGTCTTACGCGTGGAATCCGTCGTGGTACGAGCCGGAAAAGTCTGAGCGCGCCATGGCCGAGGCGCAACTCGGGTGCGGCGCCGCGGAGCCGTACATGGCCGTGATGAACCACGTCCGCGGCTGGGCGCAACGGCTCACGACGACGGAGGGGACGGCAGAGGAATTCGAGAGCGCGAACGCCAAAGCCAAAGAAATCGTCGAAACCTTGAAGCCCATCATCGATCAAACGCAACGTCCCGGCATCCTGCCGATCGAGGACCGCCGCAATCAATGGTGGCTCATCGACAAGGACCTGCGCACGCTCGAAGAGAAAGCCTTCCCGCCCGTCATCGTCTGGGACTCGAAGGACGAGCACGACACGGTCGAGGTGCGCGCCGTGTGCCGGCGCACCGGCGTCGAGATGCGCTACACCTTGGACGGCGCCGAGCCGACGACGGACTCGCCGATCTGGTCGAAGCCGCTGCCGATCGATCGCTCCGTCACGATCCGGATCAAGACGTTCCAGAACGGCGAAGAGAAAGGATCGGCCTCGGCAACGCTCCACAAGCACGACGCCAACGGGCGGGGAGTCTCCTACGTCAAGCCGTACGCGGCGAAGTATCCGGCAGGCGGCAAGAGCGGACTGACGGACGGCGTTCGCGGCTCGACCAATTCCGGCGACGGCCGCTGGCAGGGATTCGAGGTTGGCGATCTCGACGCGATGATCGATCTGGGTCGCGAGATCGCCGTGCGCAGCATCC
>DATKZW010000153.1:0-4431 GCA_035527775.1 Sumerlaeia bacterium
ATCCACGATTGGGTCGGCAGCGACAAGCATCTCGGGGTCGGCGGGTTCGTTAAGGAGATCCGCACGAACACGTCCTACGAATCCGAGCGGATCGGAAACGAGCGGCGCGAAGTGATGCGCACGCCCGTCGGGGCCCTCGAACGGATCTCGGGTTTCGACGAAGGGTCCCAGTCGTGGCATCCGACCCAGATGCCGGTGCGGCGTCTCGACGACATTCACGTTCTGACGGACTGGTATGAAGATCTTCGGGTGGAGCTCGAGCCCGGAGCGCTCGAACGGGCGCGCGAGCGGGTCGCGGAGATCGGCGATTCCGGCGTCGTCGCCGACGGCATCGGCATCTCGCCCCTCATGGATTGGGTCCAGCACCTCGCCGGGGTCGAGAACGCCCATCTCTTCCTCGCGGAGCGCCGCGAGGACGTCGAGGCGCTCTTCGACGCCATGCACGGCGTTCTCTGCGACAAAGCCGAGATCATCTGCGCCCACACGCCCGCCGACCTGACCTACATGGTCGAGAACACGTCCACCACTCTCATCTCGCCCGACCAGTACCGAACGTATTGCCTGAAGCACATCGGCGACTACGCCGGGATCGCGCGCGCGCAGGGCAAACGCATGGCCCTGCACATGTGCGGCCACCTGAAACTGATCCTGCGCGACATTGCGACCCTCGGCGTTTCGGCCTTCGAAGCCTTTACCTCCGCCCCGGTCGGCAACACGACCCTGCTCGACGGCCGGACCGATTGCCCCGACGTCTGCCTCATCGGCGGCACGAACGCCGCCCTCTGGCTCCGTCCCGCCGAGGAAATCATCGCCGCTCTCGAACGCGATCTCGACGCGCTCCCCCACCACCGCGGCATCGTCCCCACCAGCGCCGGCGTCATGCCCCCGCTCGCGAAACCCGAGACGATCCGCCAGGTCTGCGAATGGGTGAAGGCGTACCCGGTGAGAGTGTGACAGGGAAAGGAAGGCGTCTTGGGAAACGGTGCTATCACACATCGGCGCTCGCACGGTGCTGCCTGTCGCCGTTTTCCCGGAATGTCGCGTTAGGACTCGTGCACAACAAACAACCGCCCGCGCTTCGGCTCGACGGGAATTCGGTCCGTCGGCGCAAAAGAAGCGGGCGACTGAAACCCCGTCACGGCCGGCGCGGACAGAACGGATCTTTGCGGGTCCAGGCCGAGCGCGTCCCAGTCGATGATCAGGCGAACGTCTCGCGGCGCCTCCGCCCAACTGGCGAGCGCGATCAAGGTCTTGCCCGTCTTGACGTAGGCCGTGGCCAACACGCTCTCAGCGTCGGTCGTTACGGGGCAGGCGGGATCCCAATATCCGACCATGCGCGCGTCCTCGATGCCGAAGTGATCCCACAGTTTCCAGACGCTGCGGTTATAGTCCTCCCACTCGCGCCAAATGTTGCGCGTGTCGCCGCCGACCCACCCGAGGCGCGTGGTCATGCCGTAGAGCATGCCGCGCCAAGGATTGCCGCCGCCGAGCATCTCGGAGAACAGACCGAAGGGAATTCCCGAGACCCCCGCCAGCCACGCGTCGGGGGGCTCGGCGTCGTAGTGCGCGCCCTCGCCCACCCAGAGGCTGTTGAGGTAGGGGAGGTGCTCGATGCTGGCCGCGCCGTAGCCGTGGAGATCGATCAGGCGTCCGGGACGGCGCCGGTCCAGAATGCGGCGCAGCCGCTTAGTGACCTCCCGGTCGAAAAGGAAGCCGTCCAGGTAGAGGCCGTCGATCCCGACTTCCCTCAGGAGCCAATCGAGTCCTTCCAGGTAGTAGTTGTGCCAGCGCGAGAGACCGCCGGAGCGGATCGCGGCGTCCACCTCCTGAAAGGGACGCCGCCGCGCTTCGCGGCGCAAGCCTTCCCTTAGCCTCCTACGGAATCTCTCGGGGCAAAGGGCGACGGTCTTGTCCAGGATGCGCTCGAGCCGCTCCGTCCCGATTCTCTCCCGGAACCGGCCGAGGGTGTCGCGTTCCCATTGCGGCTCGTCCATCTCGATGTCGATGAAGTCGCGGAAGCACGACCAGTCGAAGGTCTGCATGAGGAGTTCGTCGTCGCGTTCGAACTGGTAGAGGCGCTTCGCCAACTCGAGCTTCACGAGTCGAACGGGATCTTCGCAAGGGGGGCCCGAAAAAGCTCCTCCATAGACGTCCTGCAGGTCGTCATAGACAAACCGAAAGTCCACGCGATCCTTGATCTCCTGCAGATCCGCCCAGGTGTCGACCATGGCGTGGAAACGCTCGATCATCTCGCTCGGGTCGGGGATGGGCTGATGCCAGGCGGGGACATAGTCCCCATCCAGGTGTTCCTCGAGCCACGAGTCGCCGCCGCCGCCGTCTCCGTGGGCGAAGACGTCGTCCGGCAGACTGCGCAGCGCCCAGAGCTCCGGAAGACGGGTGGTGAGTTCGCGAATCGTGTTGTAGATCTTGACCTGGACGCCCTTCTTGTGCGCCTCGCGCACGTAGGCCTTCAACGAATCCACGGCCAGGAAGGGGTAGTTGATGTTGGGGTTGAGGGGCGAGCCGTGGTGCAGGTTGATCACGTTGGCGCCCGATGCGACCGCCTTGTCGATGGGGACGACCGCGGGGATGAAGGGGTGATAATAGCGTTGCCGCCAGTGCGCGCGATCGAGCAGTTTCAGGGGCGTGACGAGAAAGGAAAAACGAATCGTTATCTCTTCGCCAGCGGCAAGATGGTGCGGGCCGTAGTCGGCGCGAACGCGAACGCCGTCTTGAGCTTCTTCGAGCACGACGCAGCGAGTCGCCGCGTCCTTCTCGCCGGTTCTCCGCTCGCTCCCCGTCTCCAGCCGATGGAAGGTGCAGTGCAGTCCCGCGTTGACGTCCCCCAGCCAGACGTGCGTGTCTTCCGAACGGAGTTTCCACTCCCAGGAAAACTCGCGGGGGCGGCGCCCGGCAGTTCGTTTGGCGCCGAGGATGTATTGGGCCGCGTCGCGACGGAGCGGGATATCGAGACGGAGAGATTCTATGCGGACCTTGCTTCTCGCCCTCACGGCGACGGCATACCCGACGTGTCCGTCCGGTTCCATTCTCCCGTGCAGTCGGAAGGCGAGGTCCCCGGTTTCGCTCTGCGATTGCCATGCAACCGCCGCGCTTGCGTCGGTCAGAATCCGGGCGTCGGCAGAGCCGGGCAAGATCTTCCCTTTTTCCATGCATGCGTTCAGCGACACGGGCTCGGAGAGAATCTCGCGCCCCTCCTCGACGAGCCGATCCACCGAAGCCCCGAAGAAGCTCTGGACGCTCTCGGGCAGTCCGGCGTCGCCAAGGCGCAACGCTCGCCCGAGGCATCGGATAGTTCGGTCCTTCACTTCGAGCGGCGCGTACGGCGCAATGACGTCGTCACTGAAGCCGATCGTGGAGTCGAGCCATCGCAAGCGCGAGAGACGCCGCGGCTCGGCGTCCCCGCAATCGCCCAAGACCTCCGCATTCACGGCAAGTCGGATTCGAAGGACGCTCGCTTCCGCGTTCTTCGGCCGGATGGTGAGCGCGCCTTCGTACGCGCCCGGCGCCTGATCCGGGGGAATCTGAAGGCCAAGCCAGAGCGGCTGTATCGACCCCTTGTTCACGTTCAGGGCGCGGCGGAAGGAGCGCCCCGTCCAATCGACGCCTCCCAAGTTGAAGCAGCGGAGACGATCCGCCGGGATGGTCTCGCCGCTCGCGCCGACCAGATGCCCGAAATCGACGCCGACGTCTTCCAGGTCCTCGAGCGCCGCAAAGATCCCGACCTGGAAGGCATAGAACTCGCCGCGCGACGCCTCGCCCGAAAAGACGGGATCGGCAAGGCGGCCGTCCTCCCCGCCCCATTCCCGAGCGCGCCGAATCCAGCGCAGAGGCAGGTCTCTGGTCATCCGGATCGGGCGCTCGCGGTCTTCGGGGAAGAGCAGGTACGAGCGCCCTCCGCCTTTCCTGATGAGATCCCGGGTTTCTTCCGCGGTCGCGACGATCTCCATCGGATCGAACCGGTGGAACTCGCTTACGGCCTGGATGGCAATGACTTCCGCCTTGGGAAACGCCGCGAGATTCCCAGGGGCGAGGAGATTCGGATCGCGCAATCCGTTTCGCTCCAGCCAAGCGGGGTCCGCGGTCGACTCGGGCGGCAAGTACTTCACGTGGTGGCCGTGGTAAAAGCCGTGGACCGTGTACGGCAGGAAGTACAGATGGCATTCTCCGGGCGCGGAGATGGGCTGAAAGACGAGATCGCCGCATTCGCGGCCAACGTGGACTCGGGCAACGTTCTGGACGCGCTCTCCCGTTTTCGCGTCGAGAACGACCACGCCCTTCTTCTCGGGCTCCCTGTCGCGCCGCCGCCATGGAATATGCGCCCAGACGGCGTCGGCTCGCTCCCGGACGCGAAGCCGCACGCGATGATTCCCCAAGCCCTCGGGCGCCCAGGAGCCGATTCCGTACTGCAAC
>DATKZW010000154.1:0-6499 GCA_035527775.1 Sumerlaeia bacterium
TCGGGGCCAAACCACGGCGGGACCAAGTAGGTGTGCGGGGCTTTCTCTTCGGGGTCGTAGTACCGGTAGGCGGCGGAGCCCAATCGCCACTCCAGGCAGATCCTTTCCCCGCGCGCGCCGGCCCGCTTTTCCCGCGCATGAATCGCGGTTGTCTCGCCGGTTTCCCGCACGAAGGGGATCTCCGTCGCGGAGCCGCCTTCCCCGACCGAGAGCAGGCGCAGGGAAGCGGCGTCCTGCTGGGCTGCTTCGGCCTCCGGCTTCCTCCCCTTTTCGAATAGGACAATGGCCTCGTTGCGCGTCGGGTGATCGGGCGGAAAGGCGCCGGCGAGCGCTATGGACAAGAGACCGACTCCTCTCTGCTCGTCGGGCGTCGTCGATCGGGTGGACCGGCGGGCGCCGCACTTCGGACAGACGGCCCTGTTCCACTCGGTCAGCAGATCCAGTTCCGATCGCACGCCGCGCTCGATTTCGTCGGCAGGGAGGGTCTGAGCGCCGGAGAAGACGAAATGGGTCGGAACGATGCCCTGTTTCTCATCATAGACTTTCCCGAGTTCCTTGACCCCAAAGGCCCGCTGGTGGTGGTTCACGTGGTACACTTCTCCGCACTCGCCGCATCGGGTCCGCTGGGCCCGCAGGTTCTCCATGAACGGCGCAGTGATTAGAATGTACTTCTTCGAGACGCGCGCCAACTCGAGGAGGCCTTTGGAGAAGGTCCCGCGAGGGAGATGCTCAAGAACGTCGTTGGCCATGACCAGATCGAACGTCTCCTCGCCAAACGGCAGATCCGCTATGGAAGCGAGAAAACACGGCCGCTCCACGTACCGAAGAGCGGTGCGGCTGATGTCGACCCCCACCGCCAGGAGATCCTCGGGGAGACTGTTGGTGATTATCCCGTCTCCGCAGCCAACGTCCAGCACGCTCCGGACGTCCCGCGGAAGAACGCTGAGGATGTCCTTGCGAACCTGGATCTGGTAAGGCTCGGGAGGATTTCCCCAGATCTCTTCTTCTTCGTAGTAGTCCACGGTGATCCCCTTTTCTGTTCGTCCGCCGGTTGGCTGCGAGCGAGGCAAGCGCCACGTTGTAATCTGGGGGGCTTCCGCACGCGTCCTCCCCTATCTCGTCGCGGTCAGCCCCAGGATCCCTCTGTAGGCTTCCCACATTTTGCCTGCTTCGGATTCCCAGCGCAAGAGTCGGCTGGCCTCCTGGCACGCGCGCCGCATGCTTTCCAGGCGTTCCCCCCCACGGAGAAGACGGCCGACCGCCTCCGCGATGGCCCCCGGGCTGGACAGGTCCGCGGTGGTCACGACTCCGTGACGATCCTCCATGTCCTTCATAAAGGGAAGGTCTTGCGCGAGAATGGGCGCGTGAGCCTGGACGAGCTCGAAGAACGTATTGGGGGAGGCGTTGGCGTAGTTCAGATTCACCGGCTGGCGCGGAAGGACCGCAAGATCGGCGCCCGCCAGGAGATGAACGATCTCCGCCGGGTCTCTCCAGCCGAGACAGCGCACCCTCGCTCCCGCTCCGATCTCGTCCGCGACGCGCGCCAGTTCCTTCAGGTAGTAGTCGTATCCGATGAGAACGAGGAAGGTGTCTTCGGGGAAGGCAGGCGCGGCTCGCACGAGCGCCTCGAGGTTCCTGCCGGGCATCATGGAACCGTGGTAGACGACGATGCGGGCCGAATCGTCCAGGCCCGCCTTCTCGCGGAGGTACATTCGTGACAAGTCCGGGTTCAGGTCGGCCGGCGGTTCCGCGCAGTTTTGCAGCGCCAGCGGCTCGACGCCCGGGTAGGCCCGAGCGTAATAGTCGGCGAGTTTCTCGTTCACCGTTATGAAGAGATCGACCTGATTCACGAGGTCCTTCTCTTCCTGCAGCAGATGCCGGCCTTGTTGCGGCGTAATCGTCTCGCGCTCGTAGTAGATGTCGCGGGCGTCGAAAACGAGCGGGACTTGCCACTCGGCGGCGAGTCGAACGCCGTGCTTGAGGAGCGGCAGATCGTTGACGTGAATCGCGTCCGCCCGGAACCGCCGGGCCTTTGCGAGAACGAAAGCGTCAAACGGCTTGACGGGAAAGAAGCGTTGGGCCGCCCGCATATAGGTTTTGTTGAACAACTGCCTCAACCGGGCGCTCCCAATCCGAGAGCGGATCCCCTTGATCCGCTCGTCGTCCCAATCGTAGCAGTAACGACGGATCTCGATTCCTCGGTGGAAGAAAACGTCGTCTCGGGGACACTCGAACCCCGCCAGGAGAACGACCCGCACCCCACGGTCGACCAGGGCCGTGGCTTCCTGGATGACGCGCCGGTCAATGGCCCATGGGTCGGGCGCCAGCATGAGGACTTTCTTCGGTTCGGGTCCCGGGCCAAGCAATCGAAACCAGCGGATCAAGAGCCCGCTCGATCCCCGGGCTTTTCTCTGACGGTAGCGGAAGAGACGCGCCCGGACAGGCGTCGAAAGCCATTTGCGATACACGCGTCCCTTTGACGCTTCCCTCGCCTCTTCTTCCCGCAAGCATTCGACCCATTGCTCATCGCGCCGGGCCTCCAGAGAAAACCCCACGCTCATCTCGTCCCGAGAGAACCACTCGATCTCGACGGCCTCGATCGTTCTCTCCGACCCAAGGTCCAGTTCGAACCAGTCGGCGTCTCCGCCGGCAACGGCCCCGTCCTCGACGACGCGGTGAGTGACGGGCTCTTCCCCCTCAAGAACGGGGACCAGCATGGCGTTGAGGGGGCGGGACCCGCGGGCGACCGGCGAATGACGCGCGATCTTTGCTCCCACGGGGGCGCCGGCAAAATCAACCAGCCGATCGATCTTCTCCAACCCGCGAGACACGACTTTCGGTTCGGACTCGATTCGCTTTCTTGGGACGACGCACCGAACCACTTCCAGTCCGCGCCGAGGATGCATCCTGGCCACTTGCAGCGCGACGGGGGCCTTGCGCGCGTCCGCGACCCGTCGGTTCGCGCTCACTATGCAGTGATAGACTTTGGCCCCCCATGGGGGGCCAACATGCGCACATTCCCCGGATGGCAGTCTGTTGCTCCCCGGCCGTTCCTCAACGACAAGGACTCGGTGCGGGGTGAAAACCGGACACAGGAGATCCGCGAGGCCTCGCGACGTGAGAGAGCGTCGCCCCTTCTCGCGGGGGGCGATCGACTTCCGGCACACGGGCCAGTACAGGACAGCTTCGTCCGCCAGCGCTTGCGCGATTCTTCCCGCCACGGTCTCGTTCAGGGGCGGACGCCCCGGAGAGAATCCCGCGCGGAAGAACTGAACCGAATGCTCGAGGAAAGGAAGGGGAAGGTCAGCGCGCGCCACGGCCAGAGAAGCATCGGAAAACCCAATCTCCTGCGCCAAACGTCGGGCGATCACGAGCAGGGCCGGGTTGACGTCCAAAGCGAAGAGTTGCGCCTCGGGGGAATCGAGTTCGTCCTTGCACTGACTTCGCAAGAATCCAATCCCTTGGCCCCATCCCACTCCGAGAGCCACGGCCTTTGGGACTCGCGGAACGGGTTCGTTCAGGAATTCCAGGGCCTGGGAGATGAGTCTGCGATCATCGCGGATTCCGGGGCCCCTCTGATCCTCGAAAACGGCTCGGAGCGCCGCACGGTCCCGCCGGGGCAGTCTGTCGCCTAGCGCGTCGCAGTATGTCCGGATCAGGTCTCGGAAGTCGGAGTCGGCGTCGTGAAGCCTCTCCGCCAGTTCCGCCATCTCGGCGAGGGGGACTCCGGGCAGCGAATAGGTGTGCGCGACTTCGTCTGAGGGGATAAGCAGCGGAATATCCCCCGCGATGACGCCATAGGCTTCGCCGCATGAACGACAGACGACCCGCGAGCCGTCCGCGCAGAGAACGCCGTGGCACAACACGCAGACATAGTCCTCGTGGATCGTTCTCACGTCCCCTGACCTCTTTTGCCGCCAAGCGGCGGGATATGAGGAAGGTCGCCGCGGGTGTCCTGGAGTTGCCGCAACCCGTCCGCTCGCGACGTCAGGCCTGCAACCTTCCGACGCAGCTCACCCCAACACTCGTCGCTGAGGGCGCCGGAACGATGCGCCGCTTCCAGCGTCTTCTCCAATTCACGCAACGCGATCCGGAGACCGGACACCGAAACGTCCCAGTCTTCCGGTCTCGTTTCGGAGGGTCTCTGGCTCTTGCTCGCCTCGGCGATCTTGCCCAACTCGTCCACGCGTTTCTGGAGAAGGAGAGCCCCAGCTTCGAGCCCCTGCTCCTCGTCTTCCCATTCCTGGGAGGGCGCGCGGATGGTTCCGGCGCTCGGTTTCCCGCGCTCGAGAACGCGGTCGACGCATTCCAGGAACCTCTCGCTCGCCGCCTTCCAGCCGAAAGCGCCGCGTTCGGCCAAGAGCCGCTCGCGCGCCCGCTCGATCCGCTCTGGGTCCTCCAGCCATGCGTTGAGCGCCCTGCCGATCTCTTCCGGACTCCTCATCGGCGCGGTGGCCCCGAATCCCGTGTCGGCAACGTAACGGCGCAATTCGGGAAGATCGTTCGCGAGGATCGGCAGGCAGGCCTGGATATACTCAAAGAGCTTGTTTGGGGTGCAGTACCGGGTGTTCAGGTCGACGGGGGGGTAGGGGATAACGCCAAAATCCGCCGACGCCGTCCAGAAAACGAGGTCCTCTTGAGACACGGCGGATTTGAGGAAAACGCGACTTCGCAGACCTTCCCGGTCGACAATGTCGGCGAGTCTCGCCGCCAGCGGGCCATCTCCCATGACAACGAGAGCCGCTCTTCTCTTTTTCACGAAGCGCATCGCGGAGACGAGGTTCTCGAGGTTTCGGTTCGCGGCGAGGCCGCCTTGGTAGAGCGCGACCCGCGTGCCCGGGGGCAGCGCGAAATGTCGTCGGATGTGATCCGGGCGGCGGTCGGGACTGAAGTCGGGCGGAGGGTCCACGGCGTTTGTCAGGACGCTAGGTCGCGGACAGCCGCGGCGGACGGCCAGTTCGTCGGCAATGGAATCGTTGACAGTCAGCACGGCGTCGCATTTGTGGATGAGCGACCTCTCGACTCGCCGCATAATGCGCCGTTGCTTGCGGGTGAAAACTCCTTGTTCGCAAAACAGCTCGTGAGAGTCGTAGACGAGAGGAACGTTCCATTCCTTGGCCAGGCGAGCCGCCGCCGGCAGGGCGGGCAAGTCGTGCGCGAACACCACGTCCGCGGGGTAGAACCGGCCGGCTTCGTAGAAGGCGCGCGCGAGAGGCAATGGATGCGCCGCCCGCGTTCTGCCGTAACGGAACCTCAGGGCCCAGAGGTAAAGGGCGTGGTTCAAGCGGCTCACAATCCCACGCCACTTTTCCCAGGACGCGATCCGGTACTCGCCCCAGCGATACCGCCAATAGGCCGGGCAGTCCGGAATCACCCGATCCAGCCCAACGCGGTGGAGACCGACGCCTTCACACTCCTCCAAGGCGTCCTCGTAATCCTGTGAAACACAGACGATCCTCCCCGCCCAGTTGCGCTCGAGAAGAGCTCGAGCTTCCTGCAGGATCCGCCTATCGACCCTCTGGTCAGGGGTGATCATGAGAAAACTCCGAGCCCCCCGTCTCGACTTGTCCCACGACGCGTCCGCCACTGCGGGCTTCGCCGCCACGGCAAGTCGCGCTTCGAATTCGGCGCGCCCTCTGCCCTCGGATGAAGGGAACTCCGCAGTTGACCTTCGGACGGAGCGGGGCTCCAGCATGCGCCGCGACGGCAGAGACTCGCCTGGCGGGGTCTCGACGCGCGCTTCCAACGCCGCGCAAAGGGCCTCAAGGTCTTGAGCGCGTTGCTGCAAATCGGTGTTGGGCGGGAGACTCATGGTTCGGCTTCCCGAGGGGAACGCCCCGGGACCTCACTCCCCCACACCTTATCCGGCCGGCCAAGGTCAAGGCAAGCCATCTGTGCCAGCCGCCTTGAGAGGCGACCTCCAATGGGCGCGGGAGAGAGACGATCTCAATGCACTCTCGAAGAAAGGATCCCGCGCGCAGGCGCGCGGACCGGAAGCAGGCGCCGGCGGGGCCCTTGCAGGCGCTACCTTGTCAGACGTTTCCACGCCTGCCCCGCTTCGGCGCCGCCTCGGCGCAGAACGAGGAAGTGCGCCGCGCCGCACAAGGAACCCAAGCCGTAAGCCAGGTGATAGACGACGAAGGTGACGGGAAGAAAGGGCAGAAGGCGGAGTCCCTTCGCTAGCGCGAGGTGGATCGAAGCGGCGAGGACCACCAAGAGGTACAGCGCGCACGCGCCGACATAAACCCAACCAAGCAGGGGGTGGAGAAAGATCAGGGACGGCCCGACGAGGAGCCCGCAGACGAAAGCGAGGGGAACGATGTGGCGAATGGAAGCGGGCATTCGGTGTTTCTGCATGACCCGAATCTTCCAGAAGCCGTACTGAAAGTACTGGGCCCAGAGCGAGGAGAGCGTGTTTCTCGCCGCATACCAGCACCGGATTCCGGGGCTTTGCCACACGGTCTTGCCCCGCCGGTTCAAACGCAGGTTGAATTCGTCG
>DATKZW010000155.1:0-2801 GCA_035527775.1 Sumerlaeia bacterium
AAGGGATTGCGAAAGACGGCGCGCAGAATCATCTTCCACCGAAAGGGGAGAGCGTTCCAGAATCCGGGCAGATACTCCGGCAGGACTTTGCCCCCCCGCTCCGGGGGAGGGGGGCGCATGGCAACGGCCGGCTCGAGCCGCGCCGCAAACCGTGCGCCTCTCACCGTGCCCAGCACCGAGAAGACAACGCTGACCAAGAGCCCCGTCAGAAGAATGTCCGGGTAGAAATGCGCCTCGATTTCGGGAAGCGCGTAGAACTTCCGGTACAGGGCGGCCATCAGGCTTTCCCACCACTGTCCCAGAGCGATTCCCAAAACGCCGCCGGCCACGCCGACCATCGCCCCAAACTCCAGGTAGTGCCGCGTGACCGCGCCCCGCGCCCAACCCAAAGCCCTCAATGTCCCGATCACGGTGCGCTGCTGCGCCACCAATCGTCCCATCACAATGTTCAACACCAACGCCGCCACGCCGAGGAAGATCGCCGGCACGACTGTGGCGGACACCCGCAGCCCCACCAACTCGTCCGCCAAGAACTTGACCGACGGCTGCTCGCGGCCGGGAACCGAGTCGGTCACGCCAAAGGCGTCGAGACGGTCCTCGATCAGCCTCAGCGTGTTTGCCGCCTCCGTGGGCGAACTGTCATGCAGCAAGCCCACCAACTGATTGTACGCCCCTTCCAGGTCGCACGACTCCTGCAGAAACTTCTCCGGCACATAGAGGATCCCATAGCGAGCCGGATCGGGCGCGAGACCCCCCGCCGGAGGAATCACGTAAACGAACTCGGGCGACATAGCCGTCCCCACGACCAACAGGTCGTGCTGCTTGTCCAGCAGCGTCACGCGGACCCGGTCTCCTGGAACGAGGCCGTTCTCCCGGGCGAACGCTTCGTTCAGGATCGCTTCCCTCGCCCGCCCGTCCGAGAACCAGGCGCCCGAACGCAAGAGCAAGCCGTTGATGACCGACGCGTCGGGCCGGGGCGGCATCGAGATCGCTGTCCCGGTGACCGGCTCAGACCGTCGTTCCCGAAACAGGCCGCTTGCGCGCTCGGACGGGTCCCCGCTCAGAAGTCCCGTCGCCCCGGAAAACGCCAGATCGGACGCGGAGCCCGCCGGCAAGTCGATCAAGGCGGGCGCCGAGACCCGGCCTCGCACCTCGCGAACGTTGGGCAGATCGGCGATCCGATCGACCGCCCAGCGGGGGGCCCGTTTCAGGTCCACCGTGAAATCGCCGAGCCGGCACTCGCGGTAATAGCGTTCTCGCGAGCCGTCCAGATCGCGATAGACCGCCGCCATGCTGACGAAGCCCCCGACCCCGATGGCGATGATGACGATCAGCGCCGCCAGGGCGGCCTTGCGCGCCCACAGGTCGCGCAGCAGCTTTTTCCAGAGGACCTTGCTTACCATGTCATGCGATCCGCCGGGACCGGACTCTCGTTCTTCTCGATTGAGACGATCCGCCCATCGTGCAGCCGCGCCGTGCGATCCGCCAACTGCGGGATAGCCGTGTTGTGGGTCACAACGACAACGGTCTTGTTGAGTCGCTGCTTCAGATCGGTCACCAACCCCAGGATCTGCTTGCTCGTCTCCGTGTCGATGGCGCCCGTGGGCTCGTCGCACAGGATCAACCGAGGGTTCCCTGCAAGGGCTCGGGCGATGGCCACGCGCTGTTGCTCGCCCCCGCTGAGCTGCGCGGGGAAATGATCCGCCCGTTCCGCCAGACCGACCATCTCGAGCGTCTCCATCGCGTCGAGGGGTTCCGACGCTATCTCCGTGGCAACCTGGATGTTCTCTCTGGCCGTCAGCGAGGGAACCAGGTTGAAGAATTGGAAGATGAAACCGATCTCGTTGCGGCGATACTGGGTCAGACGCGCGCTCGGGGCCGACGCGAGGTCTTCCCCTCTCTCCGCTTCCGGCGCCGAGCTTCGCCCTTCGCCGTCGACGGGGCCTCCGAAAAACAGCACCTGACCCGACGTGGGACGGTCCATGCCGCCGATCAGGTTGAGCAGCGTGCTCTTGCCCGAGCCGCTCGGACCCACGATCACCAGGAGTTCCCCGCGGTAGACGTCCAACGACGCTTCATCCAGCGCGACAACGTCCACCTCTCCCATCCGGTAGATCTTGCTCGCCGACCGAACGCTGATGATTGACCTGAACTCGCGCATCATGGAAGATTCCGAGGACGCCCGCCGAACTCCGCGGCAAAAAGAAAGACCAAAGCGCCCGGGCGCAAGGTACATATAGTCGCTATTCCCGCAGCTGTCAACTTCCCAAGGCGGCAACGTCCCCTCAAGAACGGAGGTGCGAAGGGCGCTTTTCCTTCGGCGGCGATCCCTTCTCGTCGTCGTAAGGCGGGCATCTTGCCCGCAGCGCCGTGGACGTTCCGCCCGCACTGCATTGCCGCCCCTCCGGTGTTGCCGAACTCCCTTGCCTTTGCCGATTCATCTTGTTTCGCATCCCCGTCTCGCCTATGAACATTGCCAAGGAGATTGCCGCCGTGCGCGTCTTGGTCTCTGGATCTTCCGGTTTCATTGGGTCGGCCTTGGTCCCTTTCCTTCAGGAGCGAGGACACCGCGTGACGCGACTCGTTCGGCGCCCCGCCCCTGTTGGCGAAGACGAAGCGGTCTGGGACCCGCGCACAGGCGTCCTGGACCGTGCTGCCATCGAGGGGCATGACGCCGTCGTTCACTTGGCTGGGGAGAGCATCGCTTCCGGTCGCTGGACTCGGCGCAAGAAGGAGAGCATCCGGCGAAGCCGCGTCGAGGGAACGCGCTTGCTCTCTGAGACATTGGCGCGACTCGAACG
>DATKZW010000156.1:0-5439 GCA_035527775.1 Sumerlaeia bacterium
ATGGATCCCGCCGCGGGAGCCCAACCGGCTCTCCCTCCGAATCTCATGCCCCAGTGGAGCTTTGCCGTGGCCAACTCCTTCCTGATTATGAGTCGTGAGGCGGATCAGGTTAAGGAAACGCTCCGCCGGGTAACGGGGGAAGCGGGGGGAGACGTCACGCAGAACGCGGATTTCAAGAGGATGGTCGGCTCGCTGCAACCCGGATATGCCGCACTCAGCTGGTCCAACGATAAAGAAGAAGTCGAGAATCTGGTCCGAACTCTTCAGGCGCAGCCGATGCTCATGCTCATGGTAGGACAGTACGTGCAACTGATGGCGATGCCCAGTCCCGAGACGTTCGGTCGCTACTTCGATCAGTCGGCCATGGCTGCCTACGTGACCCAGGACCTGTGGCACGTCCGCTCGGTGAGCGCGTACCCCAAGGAATTCGCCGGCCAGAAGTAGCGTAAGAGGAGCCGATTAGGTCGGACTCGCCCTGCCGAACCGGCGGCGGTCGGAAGGGCTGATGTGCGATCTTTGTCCACGGGAGAAGGACATGAGCGCCCGCCTCCATCGCGAGACCCCGGATCGAACGCCTGGAGGCGGGACGCGCAGCCCCAACCATCCCGGCTCTCCCCCAATGCGCAAAGAGAGAGGCTTTCCTGCCGATCTCGCGGTCCGCTTCTGCTTCTTCCTCCTGCAAATCGTCAAAGTCTGCTTCTTCAGCGCCCTCGTGTTCTCCCTGGCGGGAGCGGCGGCGTTCCTAATCGTCCAACGTCGAATCCGGGGAAACGAGGTCGAGACCCCTAACATTGCCGGACTCTCCGCCCAGCAGGCCGTCGAGCGGCTCCACGAGCTCCGCCTCGATCTGTCCATCAAAATGGAAGGCGCCGAATTCAGCGATCTCGCTCCGCAAGGCGCCATCATTGCCCAGGTCCCTCCGCCCGGCAAGCGGATCAAGGCGGGATCCGCCATCCGCGTCCGCGTCAGCCGTGGCGCCACTCTGATCCCCTGTCCCGACGTACGGGGGAAAAACCACTTGGAAGCGGGCATCCTGCTCCGGGAGGCGGACCTGCGCGAGGGCGAGAAGAGCTTCCTTTTCAGCCCCGAAGTCAAGAAAGACCTTGTCATCGCCCACAACCCGGTGGCCGGGAGTTACGTCGAGCGGAAAGCGGCCGTGGATCTCCTCGTCAGCCTGGGGCCTGCCACACCCGAGATCCTGATGCCGGATCTCACGGACATGACCGTGGTCGAGGCGCGGGACTTGCTCGACTCCATGAAACTCGAGATCCAGGGCGTCGAGGAGGAGCCCTTCCCAGGCAAGGACGACGGGCTCATTTTCCGCCAAGAGCCGGAAGCGGGCGCCACAGTCGCGCCCGGAATCGGCGTACGCGTCACCGTGGTCGGCAACCTGGGTCGCGCGACCCCCGGGGAGGCGGCGGCGCCGCTCCCATGACGCGCGATTCACGCCTATCCTCTTCCTGCGACGTTCCGCCCGAGCCCACGGCCCGAGTGTCGCTGCCGGCCCTGCGCGCCAACATCCAGGCTCTGCGAGCCCGTCTGCCCAAGGATGTCGCTTTCGCGGCAGTCGTGAAATCCGACGGCTACGGCCACGGGGCGGGGTGCGTCTCGCGCGCCGCCATGGCCGAAGGGAGCCGGTTCCTGGCCGTCAGTTCCCTGGCCGAGGCGCTCGCCCTGCGCCAAGAGGGCGTCGCAGGCGACATCCTGATCGTAGCCCCCGTTTTCCCCGAGGAGGCGCCCGAGGCCGTAGCGGGCGGATTCGCCCTCTGTGTGGGCAATGTCGAAATGGCCCGCCTCGTGAACGCGGCGGCGAGCGCCCAGGGGCGCCGCGCGCGCCTTCACCTGAACATCGACACGGGGATGGGGCGGTTTGGCTTCCTCCCGGAGGATCCAGGATTCGGCGAGGCGCTCGACCGGATTCTCAACATGCAAAATATTGATTAGGAAGGAGTTGCAACTCACTTTGCGGAGGCCGACGTGCCCTATTCGGGGTTCACGCTTCGTCAGGTTCGGGTCTTCCGCCTGGTTCTGCGCGAAATCCAGGCGCGGGGAGTCCATCCCCGCTGGATCCACGCCGCCAACAGTGGGGGCGTGGTCCATTTTCCCGCCGTGGCCGCTTTTTCCCTGGCGCGGATTGGAATCTCTATGTACGGTGCCTGTCCGGGTCCCGCTCCCGACGCAGGATGGAACCTCGAGCCGGTCATGTCGCTCACGTGTCGGGTAGTTGACCTGCGAAACGTCCCGGCCGGCGCCCCGGTCAGCTACGGGCGGACCTTCATTACCCGGCGGGCGAGCCGCCTGGCCCTGCTTCCGGTGGGCTACGGCGACGGCTACCCTCGAAGCGCGTCGGGTCGCGCCGCGGCGGTCGTGCGCGGAAGGCGCGCCCCGATCGTGGGCCGGGTCACCATGAACTTGGTCGTCGTTGACGTGACTGACGTGGAGGGGGTTCGTGTGGGCGATCCGGCCCTCCTTTTCGGCCAACTGGGCGCGGATCTTCTGAGGGTCGAAGACTTGGCCCATTGCGCCGGCGCCCTCCCCCATGAGATCCTGTGCAATGTGGGGCAGGCCGTCCCAAGGATCGTCATCTCCTCTTGAGGCCGGGGGGCGGGCTGCGGGATCGTCTCATGCGTCGGCGGGAAACATCCAAGAGCCCTTTGTGGCCTTTCATGCGTTGCCTTCGCCTGGCGGGGGCGCGGGCGGCCGAGGCGCCACGCGCGCCGTCGTCTCTCTTGCCGATCGCGGCGTCCTTCCTCCTCGCCCTCGCACACCAACCGGCTTCGGCCATCGATCTCAGCGAACATTTCAGTCGGCTCCAGGAGAGGCAGTATTTCCTCCGCATCGGTTTGGTGGAAGACTCGACTGTCGCCCGGGTCGTGCCCGAGGCGGATTTCTGTCTGCACGACCAGCACGGCAACGCGCTTTACACGGGGGCGGCCAAGACGCCGATCCGGTTCACCTGTCGCGACGCCGCTCCTGCTCAGACCGTTTACTACTATCTCCTCGACGCCTACCGCCCGGAGGATCGGGCCAAAGCGGAGGCAGGCGCCGCCCGCGTGCGGTCCCGCCTGGGGCTGCCCGCCCTCGTGATGGACGATCCTCGGCTGGAGATCGCACCCGCCCCCCTGACGGGCGCTCCTCCCAAGCCTCCCCGTCTGGTTCTGGCGGCGGGCCCCTACCGGTCCCGTCAGAGCGCCAATGGGGCCGAGGCCGCGGTCTTTGCCCATTATGAGGCGGAGTTCTTTCAGACCGTTGAGACCCGGGCCCAGGGATGGGTGGAAGCGCGCGACGCCGGTGGAAAGCTGCTGGCCGAGGCGAAGGGGTATCTCGGCGTTCGGTCCAACGATCGATCGGCCTTGATCCGCGCGAGCGCCCTCAGCCCGGGAGACAGCCGGTGGAGCGAGTCTCGCTCCTGGGGCAAGAGCCAGGCTTACCGCGGCCTCATGGAGATCTGGATCAATCCCAGGGGGGGGCTCTCAGTGGTCAACCACGTCTTCATCGAGCATTACCTCTACGGCGTCGTCCCGCCCGAGATCGGGGGCGACGCTCCCTACGAGATGCAAAAGGTCCAGGCCGTCATCTCGCGCTCGGCCGCCATCCACAAACTCGGGCTCCAGCGCCACGCGGGGTGGCGCTTCGATCTCTGCGACGAACAGCACTGCCAAGTCTACAAAGGCGCCCGGGCTGAAGACGACGGCGCCACCGCCGCGGTCAACGCCACGTGGGGCCAGGTCTGCACGCACGGCAACGATATCATTGACGCCGTGTACTCCCTGGGTTGCGGGGGGATCACAGCCAGCGCCGCGATTTGGGAAGGGGACGCGCCGTACCTAAAAAGCCGTTTCGACGCGGCCACGAACCCCACGCGGCCGGATTTCCGGCTTTACGCCAACGTCCAAAAATGGATCGCTTCCTCCCCGGACGTCTTCTGCAACCCAAACCAAAAGGGTTACCCGAAGCATGCGGCGAAATACTTCCGCTGGGAGCGAACGTACGCGGCGGCGGAACTCGCCGAAAGCCTCCGCAAGGCGGACTTCGGCCTCGTCGACAAGGTCCTCAATATCTCGGTCCTTCACCGCACGGCTTCCGGACGAGTCGACAAGGTCCGCGTCGAGGCCAACCCGCGCGGCCATGCCATCATCCTCAGCAACGAGTTCAAGATCCGCCAAGCCCTCGGAGGACTCCCCAGCACGCTCTTTACCCTGGAACGACGGAAAAACGAGAGCGGACACCTCGTCTCGGTGACGATCGAAGGGGCAGGCTGCGGGCACGGCGTCGGTCTGTGCCAGATCGGGGCTCTCATGATGGCTCGTCGAGGGTATGACTACATTACGATCCTGAAGCACTATTACCGCGACATCGACGTCTACCGGATCTATCGCTGAGGCGATTGCTGACGGCTTTCCTTTTCCCTTGAAGTGCGCTGGGGCATTCCTATACGATGGCTTATGTTGCACCCGTTGCGAAATGGGAGGGAGATATGAAGATCCGTCTCGCCGTTCTTCCGGTTTGTCTCGCGGCCTGTTGTTTGCCTGTCACCTTGTGTTTTGCCGATCGCGTTGTTCTGAACGATGGGCGGGAGTTCGAATGCCGCATTGAAGAGGAGGCAAGCGACAAGATCACGGTTGAGATCAAAGGCGTGAAAGTCACGTTCGCCCGCTCCCAGATCAAGGAGATCGTGAGGGAGAAAGCGCCTGCGGCTGAGACGGACACGGCTTTGACCCAAGGCGACAGCCTGTTCGCGGCCGGGGACTACGACCAGGCCCTGCAGACTTACAAGAAGGCGTTGGAGACGAAGCCGGAAGAGGCCCGGGCAAGAATCGCCGCGGTGGAAAAGGCAATAGTCGAAGAGCGTTTGAGAAACCTGGATTCCGAACTCTCGGCCCTGTCGCTGACCGACCAGATCGAGCGTCTCAGGTCCCAACTCAAGGAACGCGATCTCCGGCCCGAGATCGCCTCCCCAGTCCAAGAGCGGCTGATCCGGACCCTATTGAGGGCGGCCAAGGACGCGGAGGACCATCTCAATGGCCCCAAAGCGGAGCGGCTGTTTCAGGAAGCTTGGGACGCCTCGCCCAAAGACAGGGAGATCACATGGTCCTATGCTCTCTTTCTTCAGAAACAGGACCCGAAGGACCCGCGGATCGGCCGAGTTCTGAAGCCTTACGTTGTTGCGAATCCTGAAGATATCAGCGCCGTGGACCTTCTCGCCGAAACGGCCATGAGGAGCGATCCCTGGTTCGTTCTGAAGATCCTCTACCCCAACGGCCAGTTGCGCCCTGACGCCACGAGCAAGACCCAGGGCCTTCTTCCCGATCTTCTTCGGACTTGCTTCGACTCTAATCAACCGCCTCCTGCGGACGCCCCCTTCGGTCCGGCTTCCTGTTATGAACGCCTGATGGCCCTCGAACCGACGACGCCGCGACTTCCCTTGCTTCTCTACAG
>DATKZW010000157.1:0-10087 GCA_035527775.1 Sumerlaeia bacterium
CGACGAACACGAAGCCAAGCAGCAGGGACGCGTCACCGATGTGCTCCTTGCCCATCAGGAGGTAAACCGCGCCGCATGCCACAAGCATGAGGAACATGGGCTCCTTCACGACCTCGAAGGCGATAACCGGCACACTGCGCCGCCCCGCCGTCGCAAGGGCGTTGTAACCCTCGTCCTGAAGCCGCCTGCAGGCCTCGGCCTCGGAGAGTCCGGTGAGAGTCGTCGCAGCGGAATCCATGAACGAAAAATCCTCCCGCCTCCCGCAACGCCGGGGAAAGAAGGCCAAGCGGGCGGCTGACGGCTTATACCAGAACCGGCAATCTCGGGAAAGGTGATTCCTTGTTAGGGTTGCACGGGACCGACGGCTGTGGGAAGGCTCCCGCCCGCTTCCGAGCGGGTCTCAGAGGGCGCGCGAAAAGGGCCATTGGGCGATGTGGCGCCGGCGCTTCGCCGCGACGCCCTCGCCGGTCAGATCCATGAAAAGAAGCGAGGAGTCCCATGCGCCTGACTGCCGAGGGCGGATGCTCCACACTTCCCGCACGCCCTCTCGGATCTGTCCGCGCACCGCGACCGGAGGAACCCCTCCGGGAGGGCGTTTCGGCCGTCTCCTCACGCTCGGAAAGACGGGCGGATCATTGCTTCCGCCAGGCGATCGTCACGTCGACGGATTCCCCGCCTCTCAGTACGATCAGGTTCTCGAGTTCGATCTGGAGCGTCTGGCCGCTCTGGGAAAACGCGATCGTGTGCGGGCGCCCCTGGGCTTCCACGCCGACTTGGGTCGCCTGCGTCCCGGCTGGAAGCTGGAACACGAGTTCTTTCACGTCCAGCTTGCCTTGCCGAACGTTGATGGTCTCGCGCTGGCGGTCCTCCTCGCGCCGTTGCGAGAAGAGACCCCATCCCTCCGCGCCGGTGAAGAAACTCGCGTGATCCTCTGGGCGCCACGCGGGCCGGAAACCGATCCGCGCCGCGGGACCGTCGTAGACGAATCCTTGCGCGGCCAGCAGGAGCGACCAGACGCTCATGGCGCGGGCGTAGAACTTGCCGCACTCATCGTCGCCGAACGGGTTGCCGCTGTAACCCCACGAGGCCGTGCCTTGCCCCGTCAGGCCCGTGCGAAGACGCCCATCGTAGCGGTCCGAGACCGCCTTGGCGACCAGAAGCGCCTCCTCGATAAGCCCGTAGTGCAAGATGGTCGCCGCGGCGGCGTACTCGAAACCCGTCATCACTTCGTCCCCGTAAAGGATCGTCGGTACGGGCCTCGGATTCCTGGGCCACTGGATCATCTGGAGCCCGGCGTCGTCGTCGTCGACGAACTTGCGCGGCGCCTGGTGGATGCCGTGGAAGTCGGCGCGGAAGTTGTACTTGACGAGGGACCGGAGGGCGGCGCGCACGCGATCGGCCGGATAGGCCGTATCGAGCCCAGCCTGATTCGCCCACCACTCGCCGAGAACTTGGTCGATGGCGCACCCGTCGGCGTAGTCGCTGCGCGGCTCGGGGTCGGGGATCTGCTGGTAGTATTCGCCGTTCCAAAGCGTCTCGTTTTGCCTCTTCGCCCCCGATTCCCAGATGCGCAGATAGCTTTGGGCGGTTTCCTCTTCGCCTTGCAGTCGCGCCATCCGGGCGCTGGCCTGGAGGGCGGCGAGGTACAGCGTCCCGATCCACGAGGTGTTTCCGCCGAGAGAGCCGTCGAGGGTGTTGTGTTGGGCGCCGGCCAGCACGCCGTCTTCGTCGGCGTCCCATTGGGCGATGCCGAACTCCATCGCCCTCTTGATCTTGGGCCACCAAGCCTTGAGCCAGTCGTCGTCGGCGCTGCAGAGATGCTCGCGATACGCGCCCAGGATGTCGCCGAAATGCCCGTCCGCCGCCGGGGGATAGGCGGGGTGGCGGTGGGGGAGCGCGCCGTCCGGCTTTTGGAGGCTGTAGGTGGCTTCGCGCATGGCGCGCGCCAGAGAGGGAAAGAGGCGCGCGTGGGCCTGGGCGTAATGCCAGACGTGGGTGCAGCTGCCGTGGCAGCATCCCCGATCGGGACAGCAACCCTCCCACGCGCCGAAGTGTCCGTTCTTGGCCCAGAAGCAGGTCTTGGAGTGCAGAACGGCCACCTGCGAGCTGACGCGGTCGAGGAGCCAGCGCGGAAGGTTCGTCTCATAGAATGTGTCGTGGTAGAGTCTGGTCTGCGCCGTCAGTTCGTCCAGGTTTCCTTCGAGGTACTGCGCCACTTGCAGGGAGTTCTCCCACCAGTTCGTGTACATGTGGCTTACGTACTGCCACCCCTGTAGGCCGCCATGGACGCCGTTGGGGAAGTGCCAAGTCAGCGCAAAGGTCGCGGTGCGCTTTTCGCCGGGCTTGAGCTGAAAGCGAGTCGCCAGCGCGCCGTCGATGGTCTGAGACGTGGGCGAAGGTCCCGCGTCGGTCTGGTTCTCGAGATCGCCGTCCTTGCCGAAATCCTTGAGCAGACCATCGAGACTGTCCCACGCCGCGTCCCCCGTCGTCGCGTCGCCGCCGATGGCCATGAGCGTCATGTCGCCCGAGGAGGGAGTTCCTTTCGCGGCGGAGGCGCCCGGAAAGGCGTCTTGCGTCATCCGAAGCATGGTGGCACGGCCGCCCGCGGCTGTGACAGCCGCGCGGGTTGCCGAGATCACGCGGTTGCGGTTGCCGCCGTAGCCTTTCCGCGTGCGCTCTCCCGCCTGCGCATCGTCGGTGAAGCCCACGGGGTTCTGCTGCGCGGCCAGGAAACTGACCTCCACTTCCTTGCGCGTCGGGTTTTCGGCGGTGAGATTGAAGATCGCGCACGGTATCGCCGATTCCTTCGGCTGGAGCGGGATCAGGGGATTGAAGACCTCCATCGTCACGCGGACGGGAAGGGCGCGGTCCTCGAAGTCGTACCATCCGAAGGGATACTCGCCCCGGAAACGCAGGCTTTCCGCGGCGCGGAACGCTCCGACCGGCTCGGTCTGCAACGCGCGCACGACGGGGCGGGTCCGGGGCGATTTCGCGCGGACGGCGAAAAAGCTGTGAGGGACGCTGAAGTGTTTGTAGTTGTTGAAGATCTGCCAGATCGCAATCTGGGCCTTGCCGTTCATCTGAATGACGCCGGCGCCGATGCCTCCCACGGGGAGCGAGATCGCGCCGAGGCGCTCGCCCTCGTAGACGCGTTGCTCGCCGAGTGCGAAGAGAGCGGGGTCGCTTTCGCGTTCAGCCAGTTTCCTCGCGCGGCGCTCGCGCTCCTCTGTCTCGCGGCGGCGCTGCTCGGCGAGGAACTTCTGGCGCCGCTCGGCCCAACCCGCCGCGTCCACGTGCCGCGCGACCTCTTCATCCGTCAGCATGCGGTCGTAGACCGCCACTTCATCAATGAGCGAAACGAACTGCTCGGCCCCCTCCGTAGAGGAAGCGCCGATGAACAGGGGCAGACCTTTCTTCGCTTCGGTCAGCGTCGAGCCGCCGGCCTGAATGCGGCACGGCAGGCCATCCACATAGGCGCGCCCCTTTGAGCCCGACGCGGCGATCGCCAGGTGATACCAGCGGCCCGGTTGGAGCTTCCCCTCGGGCGGCGCGATGACCGTGATCCCCGAGCCGTTCCACGTCGCCAACTGCAGCGAGTCGCGCATGAGGTGGACGCTGAAGCGCGTCTCGACGCCGTTGCGTTTGCAGATGACGCACGGGTTGTAGTTCCCCGACGGAGGGGCCGGGAACTGGAAGAAGAGTTCGAGAGTCGTTTCCGGCGAGTCCAGATGCGGCGTGGCGCCCATGCAGAGGAACTGCTTTGGCTGAAGGGCGACGGCCTTCCCTCCGACCGCCCCTTCGGCGAAGGCGGCCTCGCCCTCGCAGCCCGTTTCGCACGATTCGCCTTTGCACGCTTCGGAACACGCCTTGCCGTGAGCGGCGCCTTTGGCGTCCTTCAAGTCGCCTTCCATGCGCCAGTAGCCGAGGAGCCCCTCCTCTCCGAGAACCGTTTTCGCGTAGTCGCCCGCCGGGTCGGCTCCTGCGGACGCCGTCCCCCAGAGGGCGAGCATCGACCAGGCGCCTGCGGCCAAGAGAGCGGCAATGGCCGGGGCGCCTCCTCGCTTTGCGAGAGCCCCTTGCCCCGCAAGGGCTTCTTGCCCCGCAGGAACCCTGACGACCCGTTCCGTCCTCCCATCGTCGTTTCGCGACGCGCTTTTCCGAGCAAAGACTCCGACGACTTGCCTCATCTTTCCCCTCTTTTCTCTTGCGCCTTGTCTTCCGGCGTCCGTTTTTTCTGCTCGAGTCTTTGCTTCAGCCTTTTCTTCTTTTGCTGATTCTCCTTTGCTTCTTCTTGTGGCCCTTTTGCCGCCCTCTTCCTCGCCGCGATCTTCTGCCGAAGCCGCTTTTCCGCGTCGCCGCCCCAATAGCCGCAATCGAGCTGCACGAAGACGGACGTATAGGGCAAAGTCAGCTCCGTTTTCAGAATGAGTATCGAGAACACCTTGGCCGCTTCGTCCAGCTTGGCGATCAGCTCTTCATGGGGGATTGCCTCGACGGGCCGATCTCCCAGGATCTCATGCAACGCGTCGCGATAGGCGCCGATGCCGGGCGCGTCCGCTTCCGAGACGTGGCGCATTTCCGCGTCGACGTAGATGATGGGCCGCACGTGCGGCGCCTTGTCCACGGCCTTGAGGACCGCCTCGACGGTCTCCAGCTGCCCCGCGCCGGTGGCGATGGTCTGGATGCCCGGACGACTCTGGGCCGGGTAGGCGGAGTCCGCTATCACGATCCAGTTGCGGTGGCCGTAAAGGGCCAGGGTGTCATCCAGTTCCGCGCGCCAACCCGACGAAATACGGCCGCAACCCAACGCCGTCATGCCAACGAGCGCCAAAACAGTCATCATTCCTACGCGCGTTTTCACTCCAGTCATTTTTCCCGACCTCCTCGCAAACGGAATCCCGGCAACGGCGCCAGAATATCCGGTCCCCGAGCCGCGGGTCAAGGGGAGAATCGCCCGTCTGTGGGAGAGCCCGTCTGGCGATAGGATTTGCCTTGGACCGCCGCCGTCGATCCGTTATCATAAGACCACGGAAAGGAGAGCGCTCGAAGAGCTCGCAACGCCCGGCATGCCCGGAAAGGGAAGAGGAGGAGATCGCCATGAAACCCGCATCCATCTTTGCCCTCGGCGCCGCGTGCCTGATCGCGGCGGCGACGTTGCCCCTGGCGGCGGCCGAGGAGGAAGTCGAGAAGGCGGAGAAACCGGCGCCGAAGAAAGAACAGGCGGCGAAACCCGAGAAGAAGGCCGCCGCTTTGGGCGAGACCGCGCCGGCCTTCGAACTCGAGGACCACAAAGGAAAGAAAGTGAAACTGGCGGACTTCAAAGGCAAGACCGTCGTCCTGGAATTCGTCAATCCCGGGTGCCCGTACGTGAAACGCCACTACGAGCTCGGTACGATGAAGTCGCTGGCCGAACGCTACAAGGAGAAGAAAGTCGTATGGCTGGCCGTTAACAGCACGCACACCATGGGGCGGGAAGACAACAAGAAGTGGGCCGAGGAACACAAACTGCCCTATCCGATCCTGGACGACGCCAAAGGCAAGGTTGGCCGCGCCTACGGCGCCAAGACCACGCCGCACATGTTCATTATCGACAAGAAGGGCAAGCTCGCCTACAGCGGCGCCATCGACAACCAGGCGACCGCGGGCGGTCCGGCGAAAGAGGAGACGGTGAACTACGTCGCGAAGGCCCTGGACGAGCTCCTGGCGGGCAAACCGGTGTCTACCCCGGAAACCAAGCCGTACGGCTGCTCGGTGAAGTACGCGAAGTAGAAGCGGATCGTCGCGGGAACTCACGAGAAAGCGGGTTGTGGATCTCGCATTTGCGGTCTTGAGGGACGCCAATGCCGCGCGCGCACGCGATCGTCTCGGGAATGGTTCAGGGCGTGGGGTTTCGCTACTACGCGCTGCGCGAAGCCGAACGCGCCGGCGTGTCGGGATGGGTGCGCAATCGCCGCGACGGAGCGGTCGAGCTCGAGGCGCAGGGCGAGGAGGAGGCCTTGGAGGCTTTCCTGGCCGCCGTGCGCAGAGGTCCGGCCTTTTCCGTCGTTCGGAGAATGGACGTGACGCCGATCCCGGAATCGGAGCGTTCCGGCGGCTTTGACGTCCGGTTCTGAGGCGCCGCGGGGCGGGGACAACTCAGCGGGCACTGGGTGGCAGCGGGCCGTAACTTCTTGTATGGCAATGTTCTATGCGATTCGGCAGGATCCGCGCCAGCCGAGGAGAGAATCGCCAAGAAAAGTGAGGGAAAAAGCTTGACAATCACCTCGCAATGTCTCAAATGAGCAGCATGGACGATATGTCAACCATATCAAATGCGCACGAAACTGCGAACCCAATCGCGGAACCGGATGTCGCCCCCTTTCAGACGCTCTCGGCCAAAGTCTACCAAGTCCTGCGCGACGAAATCCTGAGCGGCGCCCTGCCGCCGCACACCCGCTTGGTGCGCCGCGCGATCAGCAAGCGGCTCGGCGTCAGCCCCATGCCGGTCACCGAGGCCCTCCTCCGGCTCGAGCAAGACGGCCTTGTCGAAAGCGAACCGATGTTCGGCGCTCGCGTGAAGGCCTGGACGCTCGAATCGGTGCGGGGCGACGAGGTCTTGCGTGAGGCCCTCGAATGCGAGGCCGCACGCTTGTGCGCGGAAAGGGCTTCCGACAACCAGCTGCGCGAACTCGCCGAAGACGCGAAGACGCTCGACGCCATGATGGCCAAGAGGGAGGAAGACTCCCCGGAGGGCATGCGAGCGCACTGCGAGTTCCATGTCCGGATCGCTCGTTTCACGGGTTGCCCCGCTCTGGAGGCGGAGCTTCGGCGAGTCTGGACGCGGCGCTTGATGCTTTGGAACTGGCTTAACGCCGCCATGTTCCCCGTGCCGGCGGACTGGCACCAGCAGTTGACCGAAGCGCTTGCCTCGCGCGACCCGGACCTTGCGGGGAAGAGAGCGCGCGAGCACGTTCGGTTCAACCAAGCGAAGGACTCGGAGGTCTTGAAGAGGATCCAAGAAACCCAGCGGCGTTTCGCAACGTGGAGGTCTTGACAAGCGGCGTTGACTGTGTTCCTTTCGCTCAACTTCTAACACCGTTCCTGGGAAGGGGACTTGGAGCATGAGACGACGCAACGCTTTTACCCTGATCGAGCTGCTCATCGTGGTAGCCATTATCGCGATCCTGGCGGCGATCGCCGTGCCGAATTTTCTCGAGGCGCAGATGCGGTCGAAAGTGGCGACCGTGTACGCGGACTACCGCGCGCTCAAAACGGCCATGGAAGCCTACCGGGTCGACAATGTCGACTACATCGTCGACTGGAACGTTACCAGCCTGCCTGACGCCTACGTCAACGGCGTTCGGAACGAGTGGGGCAGTTGGAAACAGTTGACGACTCCCATTGCCTACATAACTTCCGTTCCTCTTTCGCCTTTCGGCATTCAGCAGGACTATCACACGAATCCCTTCGGCCCGCGGCCGCTTTATCATTACGGAGGAAACAACTGGGGAGACCGGGCGGACATGAACAGGAGGGCCCTATACTACATCATCGCGTGCTCGGGACCGGACAATGTAACAATAGGATACAACTGGAACGAATTTGCCGAGATGGACGCCCGCACGGGCGCCATGCATAGGATCTACAATCCGACGAACGGCACGAAATCAGCGGGCGACATTCTCGCCTCGAATAAGGAGATCTACCAGTAGCCGAGCGACGACAAGTGTGGCACAGCCGCCCCCGGCTGTGACCCGCAAGAGGAGAACGATGCAATGAGAAAAAAAAGAGCCTTCACGTTGATCGAGCTGCTCATCGTGGTAGCCATCATCGCAATCCTGGCGGCGATCGCAGTGCCGAATTTTCTCGAGGCGCAGACGCGCTCCAAGGTCAGCCGCGCCGTAACGGACATGCGGTCCATGGGCACGGCGCTCGAGGCGTTCTGCGTCGACAACAACTCCTACCCCACGAGCTGGGCGGCCGGAGGGGGGGAAAACTGGATCCAGAGCGCCGGAACGTACGGGGATCCTCTCTGGTCCCTCGAGCACATCCCCGCCGGTTTTCCCAAAGCGACTCTCACGACGCCGATCGCCTACCTGACGAGCACGCTCCAGGACATTTTCATGCCGAGAATGCAGGACGGCGTCACGATCGTCATCCCTCCGGGCACGTGGCAGTACGGCGTGGACAAGACCGCCAGGGAAGCGTGGGCGCTCGAAAGCGTCGGACCGGACGCCCGATTCGATAGTCCCTTCGATCTACCGAACGCCGGTGGGGGCAGTCCAACCCATCTCGTCGCCGATTCCTTCATCGGGCTTTACAACAACCTGGGACCCGAGGGCGCGCGGCAGATTTTCCTCGTGGGTAAGGGCATCCCCAACTACTCGGGTTCCTACGATGCCAGCAACGGGACCAAGAGCATGGGCGACCTCGTTCGCCTTAGTTACTGAGGACCCTTGTCGAATGAGCACGCTCAACACTTGGCAAAGACGCAGGGCGGGGCATCGCCCCACCATCGCGCGGAGTCTCGCAACGGGCGGTGGGGCGATGCCTCACGCTACGGGGTTTCGCATGGCCGTGGACAGGGCGCTGGGTCCGCGAGCCGCTTTCTGGACGGTCTGCATTCTCGCCGTCGTCGTTGCCGGGTGCTCCACCGGCGGGCGCGGGGGACCGGCAGGGGCCGTTCCGGGAACGAGCGGCGCGCTTTCCGAAGCGGAGACCTCCCGGATTCCGAAGGAACACAGGAGCGCCGTCCTTGCGGCGCTTGCAAGAGCGGGAGACAACTGGCCCGAGATGGCTTTCGCCTTGCGCAACGCCAAGGACGCGCACGCGGAGGCCGTCGCCTTCCTCGTCGCCAACATGCCGGACCGGGACCTGACTTCGCTCAAAGGCGCCTTCATCCTGGAGAACGTCGAACTCGCTTACAAGGCTCGCGAGGAGACGCCGTGGGGAAGGGGAATCCCCAACGAGATCTTTCTGAATGACGTGCTGCCCTACGCGAGTCTGAACGAACGTCGCGACAATTGGCGTCGCGATTTCTACGAACGCTTTCTGCCGGTTGTGCGCGACTGCAAGACGGCGAGCGAGGCGGCGGTGAAGATCAACGCCGAAGCCTTCCAGGCGCTCGGGGTTGAGTACCACGCCACGAAGCGGCCCAAACCGGATCAGAGCCCTTACGAGACGATGGAAGCGAAGTACGCTTCATGCACGGGCTTGACCATCATCGTCGTGGACGCCTGCCGCGCCGTCGGAATTCCGATGCGCGTCGCCGGCACGCCCTCGTGGACCACGAAGCGCGGCAATCATACGTGGTCGGAGGTCTGGGATGGACAGTGGCATTTCATGGACGGCGCGGGCCTGAACAAAGGGTGGCTCGCGGCGGACGCCGCCAAGGCGGACCCGACGGACCCAATGCACTGCATCTATGCTTCCTCATTCAAGAAAACGCCGATCCATTTCCCTCTCGTGTGGGACCGGAGTCTGGAATACGTGAGCGCCGTGGACGTTACCCCCTTCTACCTGGGCCGGCAGAAAGTCGAGATCCAAGTCTTGGACGAACCCGGCGGGAAGCCGGTCGCCGCAGACGTCGTTCTTCGCCTGGACGGTTCGCTTTACGCCAAGGGCTCGACGCAGACCGGGGCGAACAATGGCGGGCCTCTTCGGTTCGAGCTTCCCGCCAACCAGGAATTCGAGGTCGACATCGCGGCGGCCGGCAAGCGGAGCGCCGCGCGCGGGACCCTGCGGACGACGCAAGAGCCGGAACGCAAAACTGCGTTCTTCTTGAGAGAGTAGTCGATCCACGAGGACGGGCGAATCCGCGCGATCGGTTCCTTGTTGTCTCCGTCGCCGGCATGACGCCTTGCGACATCTTCCTTGGTCTCTGCACAACGAACAACGGACCCGCCTTTCATTGAGGACTTGACGGCGCAGTGTCCTGGGCGGATTCTAAGCGTGTTGGACGCGCTGCCGTCGCGGAACAACGTGGAAGACGAGAGGGAGGAAGCGTCGCCAGTCCGGACGACATCAAAGCGCGAAGAGGGAGAAAGACATGGCATCCACCGGACCTCGATACTTCATCCGAGTTTTCTTGCTGACTATTCTCGCGGGG
>DATKZW010000158.1:0-4100 GCA_035527775.1 Sumerlaeia bacterium
GTCAGCGCGCCCGCGAGCGCGCCGACTCCCGCCGAACTCATGAGCAATCCAAGCGCCTTCGGTCCGCCGTGCAGCACCTGGTTGGCAAAGATCGGCATAAGAACGGCGTAGGGCATTCCCATGAGGCTGACGAGTCCCAGCAGGAGGAGCAACGCCCGGACCGGCCCCGTGCGCCAAGCGAACTGGAATCCCTCGGCGATGCTGGCAAGCGTCGACTCGAACGGCCGGAGGCGATCTCGCGCCGCAACGCGCATGAGCAGGAATCCGGCGATCACGGCGGTGTAGCTCACGGCGTTGACGAAGAAACACCACCCCTCGCCGATCGTCGCCACGAGCACGCCCGCAATGGCTGGGCCGACGATCCGCGCGCTGTTGAACATCGAGGAGTTCAGAGCGATGGCGTTGATGAGATCGTCTTTGCCCACCATCTGCACTACGAACGCCTGGCGAGCCGGCACATCAAAGGCATTCACGATGCCAAGCAGCGCGGCGAGTATAGGCAGGTGCCACACGCGCACGTGATCGGTGAGCGTCAGAGCGGCTAGGGTGAAGGCCAGGAGCATTGCGGTTGTTTGTGTGGCGACGAGGATGCGGCGCCGCTCATACCTGTCAGCGACGGCGCCGCCGAGAGGCGAGAGCAGGAGCACCGGAATCTGCGATGAGAAGCCGACCACCCCCAGCAACATGGCGGAGCCCGTCAACCGGTAGATGAGCCACGACAGCGCCACCACCTGCATCCAGGTGCCGCAGAGCGAAATGAGCTGACCGCCAAAGAAGAGCCGATAATTCCTGTGTCGGAACGCTCGCAGCGCCGAAGGCAGTCTCGATCCCACCGCAGCCTTCTCGCCCCCGGCAGTCCCTGCGTGTTGAGACTCCGCGGGAGAAGCGCCCCCCATGGTCTCCTCGCCAATGGTTCCCCGCTCAGTTCGCTTCGGCTTTCCTCCGGACCTTGACTCCTGAGACTGTCTCCTCATTGACACCCCTTTGCCATTGCAGTGAAGCCGACGAACACGCTAGGAACCGCTTGAACGGGGCCGCTTGGCGCGCGCGGAGGCGGGGGGATGGCGCCGCGTCAGGCGCGTCCTGCCGGTTGATTATGAACGTGCAGAAGCGGATGTCAAACGCGAAAAGAGCCGTTTGCGGAGTGGGAAGGGCGGAACCAAGGGGCGGATGTGACTCCGTGTCAACCACAGAGAACACCGAGGACACAAAGGGGGCTCAGAGGATGAATCGTTTGATGCCATCCTTCGGCGCCCGGACGTTGAAGTTGATCAGCAGCCCGACTTTGACTCGCGCCAGCTTCATGTACGTCAATAGCTGGGCTTGGTGGATTCCCAGAATCTCATCGACGGCTTTCAACTCCAGGATGAGCCTGTCGTCGACGAGCACGTCAACGCGATAGCCGCAGTCCAGGCGGCTTCCCTTGTACTCGACCGGCAGCGGCCATTGGAGCGTGAAAGGAATCCCGGCAAGGTCCAGCTCGCGCGCCAGGCACTGCTCGTAAGTCGACTCAAGCAGTCCAGGCCCGAGGGCACGGTGCACCCCAATCGCGCACCCGATCACCTTGCCGCTCAGCTCATTGATATCCACGCTCTCTGTGTCCTCCGAGTCCTCCGTGGTGTGGTCCTGTCTGTGCCGAGGAGGCAAGCGTTCGCCCCAAGCGGATTCATCTCTCGCAACGGCTGGGGCCGACAGACTGACTCAAGGGCTCCTGTCGCATTCAACGGTTTTGCTTCCCGTCTGGGGATCTCGACGGCTCTGGCGCGAACGACCCGTTGATTATGAGCGCATGGGCAAGGATGTCAAGAACGCACAGGGGCGCTTCGGGCTGTCTCCAACGCGGGAGGGGTCTTCCAGCGGGGCGCGCGCGGGTTGGGGCCGGCAAGGAAGGGATTCTCGGAAAGAAAACCCTTGCCCGCCGCGGGCAAGGAACTCAAGATGGCGCCTGACCAGCGTCTGTCCAGGCGGGTCCGGATTCAGCAAGAGCTCTGTCCCGCGTTCGCTGAAGATAGGCCCGTCTGAAAGCGGGCGCGCTCGCCAAGAACGGGCAAAAGGAGGGAGATCGCGGAGGACGATGGCAAGAACGGGCTTTGACGCGGACAAATACCTGAAGGAGCAGACCGCGACCATTCTGGAACGGCTGCGGCGATTCGACGGCAAACTCTACCTGGAGTTTGGCGGCAAGCTCTTGTTCGACTACCACGCCTCGCGCGTGCTGCCCGGCTTCGAGCCGAACGTGAAGATGCAGCTCCTTCAGCAGCTGAAGAACGAGGCCGACATCCTCCTCTGCATTCACGCCGGGGCCATCGAGCGCAGAAAGATCCGGGCCGACTTCGGCATCACCTACGACGCCGACGCCCTGAAACTCATCGACGACCTGCGCGAGGACTGGGGCATCGAGATTCCGGCGGTCGTGATCACGCGCTTCGAAGGCCAGGCCGGCGCGACGCAGTTCAAAAACAAACTCGAACGCCGCGGCGTGCGGGTCTACACGCACGCCAGGACCCGCGGGTACCCGACCGACGTCGACCAGATCGTGAGCGACGAGGGCTACGGCGCGAACGAGTGCATCGAGACGCGCCACCCGTTGGTCGTCGTAACGGGACCGGGGCCGGGCAGCGGCAAGCTGGCCACGTGCCTGAGCCAGATGTATCACGACCACAAGCGCGGCGTGCGGTCGGGATACGCGAAGTTCGAGACGTTCCCCATTTGGAACCTCCCCCTGAAGCACCCGGTCAACGTGGCGTACGAAGCGGCGACGGCCGATCTGAAAGACGCCAACATGATCGATCCTTTCCATCTGGAGGCCTACGGCGAGAAGGCCATCAACTACAACCGCGACGTCGAGGCGTTCCCGCTCCTGAAGCGGATCCTGGAGAAGATCACGGGGACGGAGTCCGTCTATCGGTCGCCGACGGACATGGGAGTGAACCGGGCCGGCTTCGCCATCCACGACAACGGCGTCGTGGCCGAGGCCGCCAAACAGGAGATCATCCGCCGCTACTTTCGGTACGGGTGCGAGTACGCTCTGGGGCTTGTGGAAAAGGACACGGTGGAGCGGGCCGAGTTGATCATGAAGGACATGGGCCTGCGGGCCGAGGACCGCCCCGTGGTCGAGCCCGCCCGCGAAGCGGCCGAGCAGGCCCGGCTCGAAGGGAAGGGCCACGACGGGGTTTGCTGCGGCGCGGCCATCGAGCTCCCCGACGGCGCCGTCGTGACGGGAAGGAACTCGCCCCTGATGCATTCGTCGGCCGCGGCCGTGCTCAACGCCATCAAGCGCCTGGCCGCCATCCCCGACAAGATCCACCTGATCACGCCGAACGTCATTCAGTCCATCGGCGACCTGAAGAGGAACATCCTGAATGGGCGAAACGTGAGTCTCGATCTGGATGAGGCGCTCATCGCGCTGAGCACGTCGACCACGGCCAACAGCGCCGCCAGCCTGGCCGTGGAGCAGCTGAAACGCCTGAAAGGGTGCGAAATGCACATGACCCACATCCCCACGCCCGGCGACGAGGCCGGTCTGCGCACCTTGGGCGTGAACCTCACGAGCGACCCCATTTTCGCCACCGATAGTCTTTTCGTGAAGTGAGGGACCTTGTGGAGATAACAGCCGAGGGCGGCTGTTCCACGCTTTCCACACGCCATGTAAGGATTTCGAGTTCGACCCGGACGAGAGCATCCGGCAGCCAGCACGCAGAGAAGAGAGGGAGAATCGCGGAATGAGCAAGCGCAAAGCCAACAGCCCAAGCCTCAAGGGCCGCGCCACGTGGTGCGGTCCGGGCGACGCCGGCGCGTCGCGCGAGTCGGTCGTCGACTTCGTCGAGCGCGTCGAGCGCGCCAACATCAACCTCATCTTGATGAGCATCGAGGGTGCGTGGCCGAGTGAGAAGTTCCCTCATTCGGTCAACGACGCGTACCGCGAGTTCGACATGCCCGCCGTCCTCATCGAGGAGTGCCACAAGCGCGACATCGAGGTCCACGCGTGGTTCTGCAACTTCCCCGAGGGCGAGAAGTCCTACGTCGCCCAGCAACACCCCGAGTGGCTCATGCGGAATCCGCGGGGGGAGCCGACGTCGTCCGAGATGCTTCGGGGCCAT
>DATKZW010000159.1:0-2349 GCA_035527775.1 Sumerlaeia bacterium
TCGCTTCGGCGTAAGAGGCCGCGATCGGTTTCTCAACAAAGACGTGCTTGCCCGCCCCGAGCGCGAGGAGGGCGTGGGGAACGTGCTCGGGCGTGCGGGTCGCGACGCTGACCAGCTCGACGTCGGGGTCGGCAATCATCGCCTCGATCTTGCGATAGGTTTTGCAGCCGTAACGCTCCGCCATGCGGTCGAGACGATACTTCTCGATGTCGCACGCCGCGACGATTCGGAACTTGTCCCTGCGCCCTTCCAGTTCGGGGCAATGCATTCCCCACCCCGCGCGGCCGATCCCCGCGAGGCCGAGGCGGATTGGTTTGTTCTCTTCGGCCATAGTTCAGGACCTTTCCATATAGGACGTTTCTTATCTCGTCTGTCTCATCCGAGGGTCCGCGCCCTCGTTCCGCCACCGGTGAATGGAACGCGGATGGAACGGATCAGACGGATTCTCTCGTGGGCGCCGACGGGCAGGGCGCTTCGCCTTGTCCCGCGGCGCGCGCCGCCCGTGCGTGGCGCCGGGGCCAGACGCCCGCGCTACGGAGAGAGGACCCCGCGCCGCTTGCCAAGGGGGATCTCGCGTCAAAACCCCGCGTCGCGCAGGTACTGGCGGCTGATGGCCAGGTCCTTCACCGAGTCCTGAAGGTGCGTGTCCTGCTCGACGTGGACCCAGCCGTCGAATCCCGCTTCGACCACCGTGCGCAGGACGGCGGCGTTGTCCAGACCGATGTTGCCCGCGCCGAGTTCGCAAAAACGGCCGCGCTCGTGCCATTTGTCCGCCCCCCCATTCGCGAGAAGCCAGTCCTTCAGGTGCAGGGCCACAATCCGATCCGCGTACTTCTCGGCGATTTCCACGCAGTCGCCGCCGGCCGCGGCTAGGTGCGCCGTGTCGAAGACAAGGCCGCAATCCGGGCAGCGTTTGAGAAACTCTTCGGTCTCTTCCTGCGACTCGACGAGGCTGCCCAGGTGGTTGTGTATGCCGGCCTTCAGACCCCATCGCGCGCAGACCTCGGCCTGGGCGTTTGCCTGGCGGCAGAACGTGTCGAAGTCGCCGCCCCCGACTTGCACCCAGACGTAGTCTTTGCCGAGAGCCGCCGTCCACTGGATCGTGGCCTGCACGTCGGGACCTCGGCAGAGGGCGAAATCCATGCCCATCTTGCGGTAGATAGCGGCCTTGTGCATGGCGTCGGCGGCGCCGTTGGCTTCGAGCCGTTCCGTTCCTTCATAACCGATCTCCTTGATGTCGGCCAGGCGCTTCTCGATATCGAAGCACCCGCCGTACCATACGTTCATCCCGTAGTCCGCAACGCCGAATTTCATGGGCTCTCTTCTCCTTCTGAATGGAAAATCCGCTGACGCCCGAGCGCCAAGAGGCCTGAGACTCGCCCCGGCGCTTCCCGTCTCAGACCGCGACGCACTCCCGTCCGCCCACACGCAGGAACGTGTCGTAGGCCCATCCATCCCACTCGGGCTCCACCCCGATCCCGTGGAGATCGGGGTAATTCTTCGCGATGAAGCCGCCGCGAAAAGTCTCGACGAGCTTCTCCGTCTCGCTCTCGATCAGCTCGCGGTCGCCCGTGGGGAGAACCTTCTGAATGTCGCAGGGCGAGAAGAGCCCGACCCCGTGCCGGCGCAGCTTCCCGGCGAGGGCCGGCAGATCGTACACGGCGGGCTGATCGAACTGCAGGCAGTCGATCCCCGCCTCGCAGAGATCGTCCACGAGGTCCCAGTTGTACCCGCACGAGTGCTGGATCACCTTCATGCCGTAGCGGTGGGCGCGGCTCGTCAGCCGTTCGTACAGGGGGCGGAATATCTCGCGCCACATCCGCGGCCCCATCAGCAAACGGTCCTGCACCCCAAGGTCCTCGCAGAACATCACGCCGTCCATGCCCGCCTCGCCGTAGCGGTCCACGACGCCCTCGAGAAGCGACGTGACGCGCTCGTGGAGAACGTCGATGCGGTCGCGCGTCTCGAAGAGATCCACGAAGTAGATCTCCATCCTGCGCATGTAGCGACAGATGGCGAAGGGCCATCCTATGCCGCCGACGCGGAAACGGTCCGTGTCCGACGCTCCGAGCGCTCGCGCCCTTTCATAGTAGGCGGGATTGTCGAGGTCGGGCAGTTCGAGGTCGTCCAGATCGTCCCAATTCTCGAGCGCGGGCTTGTAGATCTCGCCCCCCGCCGACAGAGTCTTGATCCGGTGCCACGTATTGCCCCAGATGTCCGTGGAGTATTCGATTTCGCCTTCTTCCCAGCGCTTCGTCTTAATGCCATGCTCGCAGTCCGCGCCGACGAAGTCATTGACCCGATCGCCGCTGAAATTCATCCCGATCGGGCCGTCGGATCGGAACTCGA
>DATKZW010000160.1:0-3387 GCA_035527775.1 Sumerlaeia bacterium
GCAGGATCTCCCCAGTCTTCTGAAAGGCTACCCCCTCGAACTGATTTCCTACATACGGAAGCGTCTATATGAGTCGTGCCCGGATCTCCGCGAGAAGTTCAACCCGAACACCCGCTACTTCGGCTACGCGCGTGGTGTTCATGGGGATGGGGTCTACATATTCGTTCGGAAAAGACACCTCGAAATCCGTCTCAAAATTGCGGTCGAGAGAGTTGACGAACTCAGGGCCATGGGTTTCCGTGTCAAACTTGATGACAACTTCCAAGCCCGGGCCGGCTGGATCACCGGTTGGCTGGTTCCCCACGACACTGAGAAGCGTGACGAAGTTGTCGGGCTCCTCCTTGAAGCTCTTGGCGAGCTCACACATTCTCAGGGACGCGGTAGGAATCGCGATACTCCAGGCGGGCGAGGCGTTCGGCTTCGGGGCTGTTGGCGATGGTTTCGGTCTCGCCGTTGAAGAGCAATTGCTTGTTCCCGACGCGGTAGGCCAGGTTGGCCAGGTGCACGAGACAGGCGCTGTAGTGTCCCTGTTCGACGTCGCCGTTGGGGCGTTGGCGCGAGCGGACGCAGTCGATGAAATTCGGCTGGTGCCATTTGTCGGGGAAGTAACCGTACTCGAAGTCCGCGACTTTCGCGTCCCCTTCGAGCGCTTGCCACCCTCCGCCATGCCGGCCGAGGTACATCATGCGCTTGGTTCCGTAGATTTCGATGCGCGTGGCGTTCTGGGGCCAGTCGGGAAACTTGTCGCCGAACCGCACGTCGCCTTGCGACTTCTTCATATAAGAGGGAAAGCTCGTCGCCTCGCACGTCATGGTAAACGCGCCGTAGTCGTACGTGATCGCCTGCATGTCGGGAATCTCGCACTTGTCGTCAAAGGCCAGGCGTCCTCCCGCGCAATAGACCGATCTCGGGTGAGGCGGATCGCCGAGGGCCATCCGGGCCAAGTCGAGGTTGTGGCTGGCGTCCCCCGCCAGCGAGCCGCCGCCCGAGTACTCCCACCACGAGTACCACCCGCCGTGCCGCCCGGGGTTGTAGGGGCGCTTGGGCGCCGGCCCCAGCCATCGGTCCCAATCGAGACCTTCGGGGACGTCGCCGTCCGGCTGCGGCGCCCAGGGGCCGCCGCCGAGCATGTTGAAGACCTTTACGTGCACGACCCGGCCGAGTCCGCCGTTCTTGATGTAGTCTCGAGCGGAGAACGCGTAAGGCGCGCTCCGGTTCTGAGTGCCGCATTGCACGACGCGGTCATACTTCCGCGCCGCCTCGATCATCTTGCGGCCTTCCCAGATCGTGAGCGAGATGTTTTTCTCGACGTAGACGTCTTTGCCCGCCTGACACGCCCACACCGTGGCGAGGGCGTGCCAGTGCTCCGGGGTGGCCACGACGACGGCGTCCACGTCCTTGTCGTCGAAGACCTCGCGCATGTCGACCACGCGCTTCGGAGCGTACCCCTGCATTTTCTCGAGATCGTTGATGATGTCTCCGCCGCGCTTTGCATTCACGTCACAGACGTACTTGGTCTCCACGTTGTCGCAGTTCGTCATGTTCTTGATCAGGCCGCTGCCCCGCCCGCCGGCGCCGATGAGGGCGAGCACGACTTTGTCGTTCGGACCGCCCTGCGCCCACCCCGAGGCGGTCGTCAAGGCGGCCGCCCCGAGCGAGACGCTCGCCGCTCCGCGAAAGGATTCCCGCAGGAAGTCTCGTCTCTTGATCGGTCTCATCGCGTTCTGTCCTTATTCATGCGGTCTCGCGGCGTCGCCCGGGGAACCATGTCGCTTGCCTCCCTCGAGCGCCCAGCGAGCTAGCGTCCGTTGTGAAAGATGAACTGATCGGCGGGATACTTCACGCGGTCGAAGCAGAGCACGACGGCGCTATGGTCGGCGCGGCGGATCGTGACTTCATCTTCTCGGTCGATCGTCACGATGTCGGGCGAGTTGTCGCCGGCCAACAGCGCCGGTCCGCGCGTGATACAGAGTCGGACCACGCTGTCCTCCCCTATCACCAGGTGGTTGATGGGCTCGATGGAGTTATTGAAGGCCAAACCAATGCCGACGCGAAACGTGCTCTGGGTGATGCTCCGGTAATAGGCCGTCGAGCCGAAGGGGGTCGCCGCAACGAGGCCGTCGCCCACGATCTCGTCGTGGCCGTAACGTTCGTCGTCTATCCAGAGGTTGAAGCGCACGCCGGAGTTCACGCAAGCGTTGCGCAGTATGATGTCGTTCATGCTCGTCAGCAGAGGACCGGGCGATTTCGCCTGCAACTTGATGAACTCGGTCCGCTTGAGTTTCCCTTCGGCCAGGTGGCGCAGAATGGTTTCGTTCGAATCGTGCGAGCAGGTCCGGCACCTGCGGCTGTCGCGGAGGGTCACTTTGGGAATCCCCGGGTACGCGCGCTCCGCTTCGAGAAGCGTGCCGTCGCCCCCATAGGAGACGACCACTTCGGGTTCATCCTCAACAGGTTCCAGATCGAGCTTGCTGATGAGAGGAGCCAGATCATCGGCGTTCTGACCGTGGATCTTGACGCGTAGAGAACTCATGGAATCGTCTGCCAACCTTTCTCTTGCCGCTGCCGTTTCAGGACGGCTTCCTTGGGCCTTTCCGCCGCTCGAGGGCGAGGAGAGCGGCGCCGATGACGCCGGCGTCGTCGCCCAGCATGGCGGGGCAGATCCGCACGTTGCGCGCGGCGTTCTCAAAGGCATGGGCCCGCGCGTACTTGTCGATCAGAGGGATGAACTCGTCGCCCAGCGCCCCGATCACCCCGCCGCCCAGGACAAAGAGCTCCGGGTTGAGGAAGTTGATGAGACTCCCGATCACGATCCCCGTGTGCTCGCACATCTCCGTCAGGGCCTTCCGCACGCACGGGTCCCCCTCGCGCCAGCCTTTGGCCAACAGGCTGCTGCGGATGGCCAACGGATCGCCCTCCGCCTCGTCCAGTATGGGACTCTTCCCCTTCTTCTTCTCCGCGAGCTCGGCGATCCGGCGGACCACGCCCAGGCGCCCCGCCAGCGCCTCGTAGCAGCCGCGTTTGCCGCAGCCGCATTTCGGCCCGTCCGGGCGAAGCGTGATGTGTCCCACTTCGCCCGCCGTCTTGTTGAAACCCCGGTAGAGCGAACCGTTCAGAATCAAGCCCCCGCCAATGCCGGTTCCGATGAAAATCCCCACCAGGTCCTTGACCCCGGCGCCCGCGCCCCTCCGGTACTCGCCCCACGTCCCGACGTTCACGTCGTTCTCAACGAAGACCTCGATCCCGAGACGCTCCTCGAGGATTGCCTTGAGGGGAACGTTTTTCCACCCCGTCAGGTTCGGCGGCGCTTCCAGCACCCCGGTGTCCGGATTGAGGGGCCCCGGGGCGCCGATTCCCACGGCCTGAATCTTCCCCTCGCCAATCGAT
>DATKZW010000161.1:0-8338 GCA_035527775.1 Sumerlaeia bacterium
AGCCCCCATCATCAGGCCGGACCACCAGAGGGTGCGCGTGACGGCGAGCTCGGCGATATGGGCGCGACGGGCGCCGATGGCTTGACCGACGATGGTGGTCACGGCCACGCTGATTCCGGCGGCGGGCATGAAGGCGAGCGATTCGACGTGGAGGGCGATGTTGTGGGCCGCCAGGACCGTCGTGCCGAGAACCGCCACCATGCGGATGAAAACCAGATGAGCGAAGGAACTGAGCAGGCGGTCGACTATGGCGGGATAGGTCAGCCGCCACACGCGCGCGAAGGGACGGCGACTCAACGCGACGAGGTCCCGCAACGTCAATCCGGCCGCCTTTGGGCTGAAAACGAGAACGGCGAGGGCGAGAGCGCCGCCCAGGCTGCGAGCAACCACGGTCCCCCACGCCACGCCGATCAGACCGAAGGCCGGGATTGGCCCCGCGCCGAACGCGAGCAAGATGCTGGCGCCGACGTTGACGACGTTCATGATCGTCGTGAGGATCATGGGGGTGATGGCATCGCCCGTTCCCCGGATGATCGCGTTCGCCACGATCATGGGGAGGCCCAGGATGATGGAGAGAAGCACGATCCGCAGATAGCGCCCGCCGAGGGGGATTACGAGATCGCTCGCCCCGAGCCAGCGGATAATGTGGTAAGATAGCGGCCAGCAAGTCACGAAGAAGGCGGTCGTCAGAAGAAAGGCGAGGCACATGGACTGCCCGCCGTATCGACGGGCGCCGCCGAAATCGCGTTCCCCCCAGCATCGCGAGACGAGCGAGGTCGCGGCGTCTCCCAGGGCGTGGAAAGGACCGTTGATCAGCCACATCATCGGCCCTACCAGGACCGTGGCGGCGAGGAAGTTCTCATCCCGAAGCCAGCCGACGATGAGCGTGTCGCAGAAAAAGACGGCCGTGAACATCAGGTTGGACAGGATGGCGGGCGCGGCCAACGACCAGATCGTGCGGTTCAGCGCCTCGTCGCGAAGATCCAGCTGCCGTCGTTTCGAGTCGTCCTGAATGCCGGAATTCTGAGAGATGGCCATGGATAGAAGGAAGTAGGGCGGGGCTAGACCACGCCATTGGAGTAATCATCCGGCGGGGCCCAGCCCTGCCAATCGGAAGCCGACTCGCGTCGACGGCTGAGAACAATGATCTGGCGACAGGCTTCTTCCGTCGCGAGCTCCGCCCCAAATTCCGGCAACGCTTTCGGGTCATCCCTCATGCGCCGAGATACTACATACGGTGCCTGCATGAGTCAAGGACGCGGCGCAGAGAGCGCTGAGAGCGCGGAAACGCGCAGACGTCCCTCTGTCCGTTGGCGTCGTCCGAGCGGCGGAGCGGCATTAGGAAAACATCGCGGCGAGATAGCCGACGACGTAGCTGCCTGCCCGATAGGGCATGGCGTCCGCCGAGGTGGCTTGGCCGAGAATCGTGGCCTGCGTCGCGCCGAGGCGTTGCGAGAGAAGCATTGCGGCGGCGATCGGCCCCGCGCCGCACGCCATTGCCCGCCGCGAGTCGGTTTCCTCGTAGAACGCCTCCACGTCCATCTTCTTCACCGCCTCGGCCAGTCGCGCGTCCGACTGGCGGCGCCGGTCGAGCGACTCGCCGTGATAGGCGTCCGAACTGGCGACAAAGGCGATCTTCCCGCGTTCCATTCCCGCCGTTTCCGCGCACAACGCCGTGATCGCCTCGACCACCTTCCTAATGTTGCCTTTGCTCTGGTCGCCGATCAGCAAGGGAACGAGACTCGCCTCCGGACAGGCGACTTGGAGGAACGGAATCTGGACTTCCAAGGAGTGCTCCTGCCTCTCCGCCTCCCGTTCGCAGCCCAGGCCGGGGAGGCGCTCTTTGAGGCCGGCGACGACTGCGCCGTCGATCGGATAGTCTCCCAAAGGCGTCGAGTAAGCCGGCCCGTCCCAGATCGAGGCGAGAGGGAAGAAGCTGTGATGACTAGGCGCGAATACAAACGCCGTCTGCGGCGATAGGTCGCGCAACTGGCGATAGACGTGTCCCGCCGTGCCGCCCGAGAAGGTGTAGCCCGCGTGGGGCGAGACGAACCCGATGGGCGGGTTCTCGCTTTCGACCGACGGCGCGGCGTCGATCGCGCGCTCGACCTCCCGCCGCAACTCCCGCGGCCCCGCCGGGTAGAACCGCCCCGCCTGACTGGCCGGTCGCGCCGAGTTGCTTTTGCTCCATTTCATGATCCAACCCTCCTTCCGGGCGGAGGTTTCGCGCGTCGAACGCGTCTTCTCAACAATGCCCCGCTCGATGGTCAATCATACCGGAGAATCGACCGTCGCGGTCAAGGCCGAACCTGCCCAGATACGGGCCCTCTCGGGTGGTCGCCGGCCGGAGGCCGCCTCCCACGCTGAAAGGCCGGAGCCCGCGCGCCGCGCCGGGATCAGCCGATCTTGTCGAAGCCCGCGTACGGCTGGAGCGCGTCGGGGATAGCGATCGTCCCGTCCTCTTGCTGGCCCGTTTCGAGCAGGGCGATCATCAGGCGGGGAAGGGCGACTCCCGAGCCGTTCAGCGTATGAACGAACTCCGGCTTCGCGCCGCGATCGCGGCGGAACCGGATGTTGGCCCGGCGCGCCTGGAAAGCCTCGAAGTTCGAGCAGGAGCTGACCTCCAGATAGCGCTCGACGCCGGGGGCCCAGATCTCCAGATCGTAGCATTTCGCGGCGGCGAAACCCAGATCCGCCGTGCACAACTGCACGACTCGATAGTGCAAGCCGAGGGACTCGAGCACGGCCTCGGCGTGCCCGCGCAGGATCTCGAGCTCCTCGTAGGACTCATCCGGCAGAACCGTGCGCACCAGCTCCACTTTGTCGAACTGGTGCGTGCGAAGCATGCCGCGGGTGTCCTTGCCCGCGGCGCCCGCCTCGCGCCGGAAGCAGGGCGTGTAGCAGACGTAGGTCTTCGGCAGCTCGACGGCGTTGAGGACCTCGCCCGCGTGCAGGTTCGTTACCGGGACTTCGGCCGTCGGAATGAGAAACAGGTCGTCCTCCGAAGTCCGGTACAGTTCGTTCTCGAATTTCGGCAGCTGACCGGTGCCCGTCATCGTCTCGCGCGTCACGAGGTACGGCACGCGGGTTTCCGTGTAGCCGTGCTTTTCCACGTGCAGGTCGATCATGTAGTTGATGAGGCCCCGCTGGAGGCGGGCGCCCGCGCCCTGGAGGGCGAAGAACATGCTGCCGCTCAACTTCGCGCCGCGCTCGAATTGCAGGATCCCGAGCGACGCGCCCAGATCCCAGTGCGTTTTCGGCGGGAACGCGAAGGCGGGCTTCTCGCCCCACTCGCTCACCGTCACGTTGTCTTCCTCGCCGGCGCCGACGGGCGTCGTCGCGTGCGGCAGGTTCGGAAGGTTCAAGAGAGCCGACCGAATCCCCTTTTCCACCTGCCCCAGTTCCTCGTCGATGGACTTGGCTTCTTCGCCTATCTCGCGCACGCGCGCCTTGGCCGCCTCCGCGTCGCCCCCTTCCTGCAGAAGCCGGCCGATCCTTTTCGAGGCCTCGTTGCGCTCCTTCTTGAGATGTTCCGTTCGGAACGTGAGATCGCGGCGGCGCGAGTCCAACCGCAGAACGTCATCCACCACGCCCGGATCGATTCCCCGGTTCCTGAATCCCTCTTTCACGCGTTCGGCTTCCTTGCGGAAAAGCTGAATGTCGAGCATCGCTGTGGACCTTCCACACTCTCGGTTCGCGACGGCGGTTGGGGCCTCGATCCCGAACCGGTGCGCAGGGACCGTTCCGGGACCGCAGTGCTCCACAGGAGGGAACATATACCAGGACCCGGGGATTGGCAACCGTCAAAAAGCCGGGACACCCGCGAGACCAGCGCGCAATCCGTCGGAATCCATCGCCAATAAAGCCTTGACCTTCTCTTTCTCCTCCTCGTAGCATACGTTTGCGCTAGCGGCTGCCGGCTAGAGGAGACTAATTTCCGCCATGCCGCTTCGAGCCGGTGCATTTGGCCAGGGGGCGCTCGCCCACAATCAAACAACGCTCTGTTTTCCCGCGCTGGGATGACGCGTCAGAATGACGACGCCAAAGCTCACCGAACGAATCGACCTGCCTGATTGCCCCTTCATCGTTGCCACGGACGGGGGAAAGTCGGCTGCCTACGTTTCCAAGCTGAAGAGTGGGGACTGGGAGTTCACCGAGGAGTCGTTCGTCGAGCTTCTCGCGCGACTGAGCGAAGCGGGGTTCAAGGGAATCGACAAAGAGGGCCTGAGGAAGGCGATTCCCGACGTTCTTGACGGCAAACCTTTCTGTTTCGCCCGGGGCGTGGAACCGGTGGACGGCGCGGACGGCCGCGTCAAGTGCCACTTCGAGACCGACCCCGTCGAGAAGATCTGGGCGGCGGACGAGGCTCAGCAGGTCGACTTCCGCCGCCGCAATGAGATCAACAACGTCAAGGAAGGCGACCTCCTGGCCGAGGTCGTCCCCCCGACCCCGCCGAAAAGCGGCGTGAACGTGATGGGGGAAGTCCTTGAAGGGAGACCGGGGCGCCCCGCCCGCATGGTGGCGGGCAAGAACGTCCGGCTGAGCGACGACAAGCGGCGGGCCTTTGCCGAGATCGACGGCTGCGTCACGAAGATCGGCGACAGAATCGCGGTCCACAACGTCAAGACGATTCAAGGCGACATCGATTTCCACACGGGCAGCATCGACTTCAACGGCGACGTGGTTGTTGCCGGCGACGTGAAAGAGACTTTCTCCGTGAAAGCGGCGGGCAACATCAGCATCCGCGGCGGCGTCGACCGCGCCGAGCTCCGGGCGGGGGGCAACATCTGCGTCGAGGGCGGACTGTACGGCAAAGACGGGATTGCGGTCGAAGCGGACGGAAACATCTCGCTGGGTTTCGCCGAAAACGCCAGTATCCGCGCGGGGGGAAGCATCTACGTTCGCAGCTCGCTGATCAATTGCCAAGTCGATGCCGGATCGAAGATCCTCCTGAAGGCGGTCGGGAAATCGCTGATCGGCGGACACATCAAAGCGCTTTACGGCGTGGACGCCAACAGTCTCGGCAATCCGCGGATTCCCACCAAGACGGTCGTCGAGTTCGGCAAGAGTTGCGCCGAAGAGGAACAGCGTCTGCGTTCCATCGAGAAGAAGATGTTGGACATTGGGTGGAAACAGGAAGGGGGAGATCAACTCCAGAGGAAACGGTTGAGGGCCCTCAGCGCCGCTTTCGAGGACCTAAGGGACGCCCGCGGCACGGGAAGGCAAGAGGCGGAAACGACTCAGCGGTTGCGCGCCATGGCCGCCACCATCGAGAAGATGAAGTCGGATCGAGAGGGGGAGGAGCCCGAGCCGGCCAAGCGTCTGGCGCAGATCATCGAGGAGTATGAAGATCTCAGGGCGGAACTCCTCCGCCTTCAACGAGCCCGCGTCAACGTTCGCCACGTCGCCTACCCGGGCGTCGTGTTCGTGTCCGGCAAAGCCGTCTACGAAGTGAAGAACGAGATATCGCGCATGGTGTTCCAGCAGATGATTGGCAAGAACGAGATCGCCATGCACGCCATGGGCAAGCGGAAGGACAAGGACCAAGAAGAGTAGAACGGACCTTCCCTAGGGGGTCCGGCGGCGTGGCACACGCATCCCGTCCCCGCCGCCTTCGGCTGTGGAATCGCCCCAAGGCGGCCCCGGCGGGGGCACGCCGTCGTTGCGCTTACCGGCGGGGCCGCAACAGCGGTCCCCGCCGCCGTCTACTCCACCCCCGTGTGGCCGAAACCGCCCTCGCCGCGCGACGTGGCGCTCACCGTTTTCACCTCCACCCATTCGATGCGCTCCACTTTCGCCACGACCATCTGGGCAATGCGGTCCCCCCGCTGAATGGTGAACGGTTCTCGTCCCAGGTTCGCGAGAATCACGTTGACCGGCCCGCGATAGTCGGCGTCGACCGTTCCGGGGGAGTTCAGCACCGTGATTCCGTGCTTGAGGGCGAGTCCCGACCGCGGCCGCAGCTGCGCTTCGCAGCCGCGGGGCAGCGCGATGCGAAGACCCGTGGGGACCATCGCGATGCCTCCCGGGGCGATCCGGAGGGGCTCGTCGACCGCCGCCCTGAGATCCATGCCCGCCGCCCCTTGCGTCTGGTACGCCGGAAGCGGCAAGTCCTCGCATCCCGCCTCGCGCTCTATCTCCACCCGAATCCGGTTTGCCGCTTCAGCCAAGCGCCCGCTCCTCTTCACAGCCGAGGGCGGCTGTGCCACCCTTTCCCGCTCGCGGTCCGCGCTGTTCCCCTCGCCATCCCTCGCGGCGGCCGCAGAGGACCTCGGACCTCTCGCGGATTGCGAATCCGACCGGTCTGAACGGACAGCCGCAGCCGCTGCAAGCGCCCCGGCCGTCTGGTCCGCCGGCTCGGCGTCAACCGAACGGTCGCGTGCTGTGGCTCCCGCCGTAGGCCCGTCCCACCGTTTGCGCCGCCCGGCGCATTTCGTACCGAATCTGGATCAGACCCTGGATGAGGGCCATCTTCTGACACCGGTCGTAGTCGGGGCATTCGTAGCACTTCAAACGGTCTTCAGGGTTTCCTATGAGATCCTCCATGAACCATCCGAAACTGACGCCGAAGCAAGGTTTCATCGTTCCGCTTTTCTCTGAGTCGCCGTTCATTCGTTGCATTCCTTAGGCCTCAAGCCGACACGATGGATGATGTGAGATGCGGAAGCCCTTCGGGCGATGTCGCGCGCCCGCAGCCCATTCTCTTTCCGCCGGCGGGGCATGAAGGGAAGGCTCACAGACCCCGCTCGGGAGGTCAATCCTCTTTTTTCTTGATGATCTCGGGCGTCGGCGTCTCCATCGTCACCCGGCTGCCCGGCGGCACGCTGTGCGTCAGCCAAACGTTTCCACTGACAATGCTCCCGCGCCCCACCACGGTCTCCCCTCCGAGAATCGTGGCGTTGGGATAGATCGTCACATCGTCCTCGATCGTCGGATGGCGCTTGACTCCGCGCAGGGACTGCCCCTTGCGGGGCGAAAAAGCCCCGAGCGTCACCCCGTGGTACATCTGGACGCGGTTGCCGATGACGGTCGTCTCGCCGATCACGACTCCCGTGCCGTGGTCGATGAAGAAAGCCTCGCCGATCGTCGCGCCCGGATGGATGTCGATGCCCGTCTTATGGTGGGCGTGTTCGGTCATGAAGCGCGGGATCAGGGGCGTTCCGAGGAGGAGCAATTCATGGGCCAGGCGATACGTGGCAACGGCGTAGAACCCGGGATAGGCGAAGACGATCTCCGAGAAACTCGTCGCGGCCGGATCGCCGTCAAAGGCGGCCTGGACATCCGTCTCGCACAGGGAGCGGATGCGCGGCAGGCGTTTGAAGAACTCCACCACGATCTCTTCGCCCTTCTTTTCCGCTTCCGCCAGAGTCAGCGTCTTGGCCTCCAGTCCCTCGTGCAGGATCGCATTGGCGACCTCCTGGCTCAGCCGAACGAAAAGCCGGTCCAGGCGGTCGCCCACGAAGAACTGCAGGTTCGCCCCGCACAGGTCCTGGCGTATGTAGCCCGGGAAAAGGAGCGAATGCAGATCGTCGACGATCTGAAGGATCACCTCCCGAGAGGGCAGGTCGTGCTTGTCGAGGTGGTTGATCTTCGGCGTCTGGTGGATGTTGGCGACCAGGTTCTCCACGATCTCGGGCAGTTCGCATTTCAGTCGGCATTGGTAGAGCTGTCTCATGGCGTGTCTTCCTTCTTTCGCCTGGTTTTGCAGCGGCTCGCTTCCCGAATCTTACGATCTTTGCCGAGACGATGGAAAGGGAAATGTTCCCCGGACATGGGCCGCGCCGCTCGTCAGTCGCCCGGGTCGTCCTCTTCAAGCAGCGCCTCTGCCAGAACCGTACGGTGGTCGGAAATCCCATTCGTAAGGGATTGCGCCCGCAAGACGCGAAATTCCCCGGAGACGAAAATTGCGTCGATTCGCGAGACCGGGAAATCATGGGTCATCGTGTTGCCCCAACCAGATCCCGCTTGGCGGAATGCGTCGGTCAGCAGGGCGCGCACCGGCCGCAGAAGGGTTGATCGGATCGGGGTGTTGAAATCCCCGGCGAGGATGAGCGGGCCGTCTTCCGCCAGCTTCCTGACGGCCTTCCCGAGTCGCCCGAAGCCTTCCGCGCGTTGCCGGTGAGAGAGCCGCATCTCGGCGCGGGCCCGGGCGGAAAAGAGATTCAGTCGAAGCGCGGGGAGAGGCATTCGGACGTTGAGGATTCGAATGCCTCCTGCGGGGGTTTTCACCCGCGCCATCTGCTCGCCCCAGACCTTCAAGTCAAGCCGTTCGGGTTCGATGGGGAAACGGCTCAGAAGGGCGCAGTCCCCCCCGTGAATGCAGTGAAAACCGGGGAAG
>DATKZW010000162.1:0-7102 GCA_035527775.1 Sumerlaeia bacterium
AGAACGCCCTCCGCTGACGGCGCGCGTGGCAAGGGAGCCGAAGATGATCCGGTGTCTGCCCATGGAAGGACAAGGCCTCGGCGGGGTCATCCGTCCGATCCGTTGCTGAGGAAAGCGACGCGCGCGTTCCTGCCTTGACACCCTCTTCAGGCTTCGGGTAGGTTCCCATTCAGGGGGCGGCGCGAGACCCGGGCCGCTGGGGGAGCATGCCGCGGAGCGGGGCGCTCCGTCGAGCGGGTCGTTTCGCGGCGTGGGGGTTCGGTCATCTGTCACAGACCATCCTGTCGGAGATATCCCATTCATGGCAACCTCGTTTCCCCTCTCTGGGCGCGGTTGCCGGCTGTTGCTCGTCTCACACGGCCTTGTGCTGGTCCTCGCCGCCGGGAACGTGAGAGCCCCCGGCGCGGCGACGCCCGGTGAGAAGGGGCCGCTCGTCTCGCCTTATCGGGGATCCCCGACCCTCGTGGCCCGCGCGCCGTGGGGCGAGTTGACCGAAGCGCAACTGTACCTGTACATGATCATGTCCGACGCCAAGGACCCCCTGCTCGTTGAGTCGTACCTCAAGGCGCAATCGGAAACCCAACGCAAAGAGCTGCGCGGCCAGATCGAGAAGGTGATTCGCGCGTGGGCCCTGACGCAGGCCCTGGCCTCGGAAGTCTCGGGGGGCGAGTATCTCGGGACTCTGGGCGACATTCGCACGCGAATGCTGCTGCATCCCATCCATGAACTGGTCTGGATCGACCGGCGCCTCATGCCGCAAGTCAAGGTCGTGGAACAGGACGTCTGGAAATACTACAGCGAGCGCCCGGAAATCGCTCTCGAACCCCCCCGCACGCGAGTGCGCTACATTCTCCTGCACGTGGACGCCCCCCTTCCCGATGAGGCAGTGGCCGCCGTCAAAGAGACGCACGGCCTTCCTCCCAACGACGCGCTGCCCCCGGAATGGGTGGAAGCGCGAAAGAGAATGGAAGGGATTGTTGATGAGATCCTCACCGAGGGTCTCCCCTTCGACGAGGCCGCCCGTCGGGAGTCCGACGCGCCGAGCGCTATGGAGGGAGGGTTGATTCCGGAGTTCGAGGCGGGGTCCTTCTTTCCGGAATTCGAGAAATACGCCTTCGAAGCGGAGCCCGGCCACCTCAGCCCGGTTTTCCTGGGGCCGGGAGGCGTGTACCTGTTGCGCGGCGAGCCTGTCCGCCCCCGCAAGCCGATCCCGCTCGAAACGGTAGAAGGGAAAATCCGCGAGAAGCTCTACTTCGAACAGCTCCGCCACCGCTACCAGCATGAGCTGGGCCGCCTGCGGCGCAAGAACCCGATCGTCAACCGCGCCGCGGTGATCGACGTCGTGGAGCCGCGGGCCCGTATTTTGAGAGCCGATCGGCTGGACCTGAGCCGGGAGGAGGTCTGGGAGCTTTTCCCCGGTTTCGTCACTGAGGGTTTTGCTCTGCGGAAGTGGTGGCTCCAGAGGCGGCTTGCCCAAACGGGGGACCTGGAACTCCTGGCGCGCCGCAACGAGCGCGAGGGCTGGGACGCCGACCCCAGGCTTGCCTGGGCCCGGGGCATGGCGCTGACGATCCTAAAGGCGGAATGGGAGATCCAACGCAGGACCCGCCCGCGCCTTCGTCTGACGCCGGCGGAAGTGAGCCAATTCTTCCAGGACAACCCGCAGGCAATGGAGAAGATCGCGAAACCGCGCTTCTCCCTGATTCAGGTTCATCTGATCGACCCCCAGAGTCTTGGCGAGCCGCACCGGCGTTGGCAAATGGAGCGGATGCGGAAAGCTCTTGAGGAAGCGCGCGACGCGCACACCTCGAGGACCATCGAGCAGCTGGCCGCCGAGTGGCCCGTTCCCCAGGCGAACCCCGCCACGCTAGTTCCCGTGGCCATCGAACGCGAGCTGCGCCGTGTCGCGGCAGACGCGTTCAGCATCCTGCGCTGGCACTCGGCCTCTCCCCTGAGCGACCTGCCGGACGAAGACACGCGGGTCAAGGCGCTTTACGTCCAGGCCACTTTTCCTGAGTGGGTGGCCAAAGGAATCCGGTTTCCGGACATTGACGAAATGGAAACCCGCTTCAACCTCTTCTACGTTGACCAGCCCGACTACCGCCTTCCCGCCACCTTCCGTCTGATCCGTTTCGAGGTCTACCGCGCCGCGGTTCAGACCATCACGTCCCGGGCGCTCCGCGAGATCCGCACGGAACGGCTCGACGACGGCCAACTGGAGATTCTTCTCCCCTAACCTGTTTGCGTTTTTGGTTGACACGGACGCCGCGCCTCCGCATCATAGTCCTGGTCGGCGACTGCGGATGCCGCGCCAACGCCGAAGTTTCCGGCGGGATTCGTCGCCCCCACCTCTTCTACCTTGATCTATCGTGGCAAGCGCCCGTCTGCGCTTGCCGGGCCGCGAAAGAACCGCCGGATTCTCCCCAAGAAACGCGGAACCTCTCGTTTCGCCAAGGAGGCGCCATCAGGATGTTTCCTGCGGAATCCTCCACCTTCCAGACCGCGCGCGCGCGGGACAGGCACAACCCGCCGGCGCCGCTCGCGGCATGTTTCCTCTCCTGCCTTGCGGCGTTCATGGTCCTCCCTGGCGCGTCCGCTCAAGGGGACGAGATTGTCACTCACGACGGCCGCGCGATTCAAGGCAAGGTTGTCGAGCAGACGGAGGACCGGGTGCGCGTTCGCACGGCAAGGGGCCAGTTGACGATCCTGAGGAGCCAGATTCGCGAGATAAGAATCGAGGAGATGAGCGAAGCGGAAGCGGAGGCGGACCTGGCCGCGGCTCGCAAGAAGCCCTACGAAGCGTTGCGACTTTACCTGGAAGCCCACAAGGAGGGTGTCGGCGCGGAGCGGCTGGCCGGGAAAATCGAGACAGTTCGCGCCATCATTGCCGAGCGCGAGCGGGCGCTTTTCCAGGAGCGCCTCGATGAGGCCATGCGGCAGTCGGCAGCGGGCAACCGGGACGAAGCGCGGGAAATCCTTCGGCGACTGCAAGAGGAAGCTCCGCCCGACGGCCCCTTCGCCGTCAAGGCGCGCCAGGCCATGGCGTACCAGTACTTCCTCGACTCCGCCGCCTTTGTTGACAAGGTGGAGTACCAGAAGGCGATCGCGGCCCTCGAAAACGCGGTGACCGTGGACCCAGCACTCCCCATTCTGCACTTGGAGATGGCCCGGCTCAGGGACGAATACACGAAAGACGCGGAGCGGGCCCTTGCTGATTATCGCAAGGGCTTTGAACTGGCGCAACAGCAACGCAGCGGGGCGGAGGATTCCGGGATGCCCCCCGATCCGGCGATCGTCCCCGACAAGGCTGTTCTCAGCGAGGCCCGCCTGATTGAATCGCGCTTTCGCGAGGGCGAGATTCTCTTCCGCCTCGGACGGTCCGAAGAGGCGGCGCAACGCTTCCTTGCTCTTCTCGAGGACGCCGCTGAGTCTCTTCCCAAGACAACGAAGAACAGAGCGATCAAACGGGTAGAGGAAGTGCTGATGGATGAGAACATGCAGCCCATGTTCGATCGCGCCAGAGTTCTCACTCAATTGGAAGCGCTCCTGAGATGGAATCCCGCCTCAGTCCGCGCCTGGTTCCTCAAAGGGAAAATCCACCTGGACGACGAGGCCACGACCAAGGCGATCGCCGCGTTCGATGAGGCGATCCGCATCGACGATACGAGTCCCGACCTCCACTACTATCGCGCCAGGGCCTATCTGTGGCAGAACAAGATCCGCGCCGCACGGCGCGACCTCAATCAGGAACTCGCCATCCGCAACACGTACGGGGCGAGGTGTCTGCTGGGGGAAGTCTGTCTGATGGGGTCGGAGTACGATCAGGCCTCGGAGCACTTTGACAAGGCCATCGAAATGGAGCCGGACCAGTTCGCGGGTCTCCTCGGGCGGGCCAGCACGTACCGGCTGAAAGCCATTGCCGCCGGGCTGCCTTTGTCCGAGCGGACCGAATTGCTCGAACTGGCGGAGAAAGACGTCACGAAAGTCCTCGAGACGAACGAGAGGAATCGGCGCGGCATCCTCGAGATGAGTCGGCTGCTCAAGGAGAAAGAGCAGTTCGAGCGGGCGGCCGAGTACCTCGGACAACTCATCGAGGATCTGCGTCGGCAGGACATTCAACTTCTCGTTCTGGATGATCGCGACGTTCTCGCCAAGGCGTATATCGAGCGAGGAGACCTCAACTTGCGCGCGAACAACCTCGCCCAGGCCGAGAGCGACTTCCAGGAGGCTCTGAACATCAACCCGGAGTCGGGGCTGGCCATGAATAAGCTCGGCTTGGTGGCCGAGAAGCGGACGGATTTCCAGCAGGCCGCGGCTCGCTACCAGAAGGCGGTTGAGATCGAGCCGGAAAACGCCTCTTTCGATCTGAGCCTAGGCATTCTGCACCACCAGTTTCTCAAGGAATACGACAGAGCCATCGAACACTACGAGGCATTCCGAAAAAAAGGCGGTGTGGACACGCGTCTGGATCTGTGGATCAAGGAGTGCCAAAACGCTTTGAAGAAACGATGAACGGAGAATGAGAAGAGCCATCGCCGAAGGCCCAAGCCGTGGACGCCTGACGGGAGCGAAACCAGCGGTCCGCCTCCTCCTGCGCGCGGTCTTTCTTGCGGCGCTGACCGCCGGATCCACGCACGCTTCCCTCCCGCCGCCCGCTGACGACGCGTCAACGACCAGCTACCACATCGGGCAGGTGAAACGACTGCTGGATTACGGGGAAATGATGGCCCAGTGCCAGATGGAGCCTTACGCCTCCACCCTCTTCCAGCACGCCCAGGAGTATGCCGTCTTGCTCAATGACCCCACGCTGCATGCCCGGGTCATGGCGGCGTCGATCATCCACGCCATCAAGCACAACGAACCCGGCATCCCAGATTCCGTCTTGGCCTCCATCGCCGGCGAACTGGCAGACGTGAGCGATCCCGACACCCGTTGTCTGGTGTATCTGGCGCTTGGGTACAGCGCCATGAACCGCGGACAGAAAGGGGCGTTTCGGAACGCCTTGAATCAGGCGCGCCAGGAGGCGCAACGGACCGGCAATATTCGCCGGCAGGGCGACTATGAGCTCCTCGATGCTTTCTGGAGGCTGGTCGGGGGAGACCCCGCGGACGCGGCAACGACGGCCAAGGCGGCCCGCCTCTCCTACGCCCTTGCCGGCCAGCCCCTGTGCGAGGTCGAGGCCTATCGGCTGATTGCTCGGGTTGGCGGAGCGCTGAAGAACGCGTCCGCGGCAAGAGCGGCGCGGCAAAACGCGGACAGCCGAATCGCAGACGTTTCTCAAGGCCCCATTCTGGACCTCCGGGCTGCCGCTCGGATGGCGGTCTCTCCCCTGGGCGATCATCGCGAATCCGCCCGACTGCGCCAGTTCGAGAAGGCGTCGCACCAAGTCCTCACGCTCCTGCTGCTGAACCGCAACCGGTTGAAGATGCCTGGCGACGTTTTCTTGCCCGAGAGTCTTCGGCTCAACGAGGCGGAGCTGCTGGCCTACCTCGCGTGCTACGTTCTGCAACAAGCCGATGCACTGGTCGGCCGCTCCTTCTTGAGAATGTCGGAAATGGCCATTTCCAGCGATCCATCCGCCGCCGCGAAAGGCCGCCATCGCATGATCTGCGCCTCTTTCTGGCGAATGGCCGGACGCCCCGATACGGCCATGGAGGAATTAAAGCGCGCCGAGGGCCTTTGGGCCAACGTCCCCTCGTCGCCGGTGGAAGTGCGCGCCGAACTGGCGGAGGAACAGGGTTTGATTCTCCTGGCGCAAAGGGATCGCGAGGGAGCGCTCCAGTCCCTGGAACGCGCCCGAAAGATGGTGGAGGGAACCGCCGACGCCGGAGCGGAGGCCCGTCTGGCGCGATACATCCAGGAGATCGGCAGCAGCGCCGACGATGTTTTCGCTTTGGTTTCCAACGTTCCGGACTCGCCCGAGGCAAAGCGCCAGGAACAACGCCAGTCCCTGGCGGCCCAGGGAGATCCTCTCTTCCGGTCTCCCTTTGTAGCGGACTACGGGAAAGGCGCCCCGCCTTCGGCCGCCCAAGCGGTTCTGAAGACCCAACTGACTCGGCCCTCCCTGACGAAGTCGCCCCTGGGCAGTCCGGAGACTTTCATGCGAACGAAGCGCTGGGACAAGGCCATTCCCCAACTGGAAACGATCCTCCGGGAGGAAGGCGATTCGGTCAAGCGCCTCATGCAACTGGGGCAGTGTTACTACAACACGCGCGAATGGGCCAAAGCGGCCGACGCCTTCGGAAGAGCGCTCAAGATCGATCCCAATCACGCCGGCGCGAAAGGCTACCTGGAGGGAATCCGACGGATCGAGGAGTCAAAGGGCGCCGCAAAGGACGGCGGATCGTGAGCTCCGCCGGTTTTCTGAAAAGAGCGCGACGAGCGACCGGCGTCGTCTCTCTTCTATCCATCCCCCTTCTGGCTGGCGTGGCCTGCGCGCGCATCGAACCCACGGCCGACGTTCCCCCCTACGAAACCCTCCTCATGTTGCTGGCCGATTTCCGGCGGTCTGCCGGGGTCGATCTCTACCGCTACGAGATCCCCTTGGACATGACCGGGCAGAACGCCTTCCGAGCCGCGCTCGAGAGGCTCGATTCGTTCGAGAAAGAAAACCCGGACGCTTACGGCGACGTTGTGGACTTCACCCGGGGAGAAGCGCGCGCGCGCCTCGGGGACTTCCGGGGCGCCGTGGAGGCGTTCAACCGCGCGGCCGCCCGGAGCGATTCGATGCTGGCCGCCAAGGCCTCCGAGCGGGCGGAAAGCCTTGCGCGCCTCGACGAAGCGGTCCAACCCGCGGGGAGCGCCGACCGATTGGCCGACTACTTGAGGAATCTCGAACGGAAACAGGAACGCCTTGACGCTCTTCTCGAGAGTTTCGGCGAGTCTCCCGACGCCGCCCTCGCCCGCCGCGAACGTGAACGCGTCGACATCGAGTACGCTCTGGCCCTTTTCCGCAACCGCTACGTGCTGGAGAAGGGCGCCGCGCCCGCTCTCGATTTCGCGGCGTCCATGCTCGAGCGGCACGCCGGCAGTCGCCTGATCTACGCCCATCGCCTCATGTTGGGGCGATTCTATCTCGAACTCGCCCACGATCTGGCGGATC
>DATKZW010000163.1:0-2739 GCA_035527775.1 Sumerlaeia bacterium
GAAAGGTGTCAAGGGCGAACAGAGCTGCGTCGAGCGGAGGTCGGCGGGGGCGCGCAGCGGTTGCGCCGCTTTGGGGCCGGTCCGGCGGCCTGGATGGCGAGTCTTGCGTCGCTGCGGGCTGGCTCAGGACAAGGGGGTGCGGGGACCGGCGGCGGCGGCTGTAGCGGCGCGAGCGAAGCGCCCCCCGAAGCGGGTCGAGCGGCTTCGGCTGCCCCCCAGACGGCGCCGGGTTCGAATCCCGCAAGACCCGGACGGTCCAGACGATCCCATCGGTCCGGCCTATCCGACTGATTCTGTCCGACTTGGCGCTTCACGCGCTGAAAAACAGGTTAGATCCCGTCCGCAAGCCGTGTCAAGAGGAACGTGCGCCGCGCGCGATGCCCGTCCCCGTTTTTCGCCTCCCCGTCCCAGCCGCGTCCGGGAACTGGAGCCGACGGCGGAAGGGCCCGGCGGCTTCGTCAAGACGCGCCCAACTGACAAGCGCCTTACGCACGGAGCGTGGCGCCGACTTCTTGAGCAAGACGGGCCAGGACCTCGGACTGGATCCTGTCTGCTTCCTCGTCCGTAAGGGTGCGTTCGGCGTGGCGGAGGACGACTCGGTAGCCCAGGCTCTTCTTCCGGGGCCCCACTTGCTCGCCCTCGTAGGCATCGAAGAGAAAAAGAGACTCGAGCAGTTCGCCCGCGGCGTCGCGGATCGTCGCTCCCACCCGCTCGGCGGGAACGCTCCGATCGACAATCACCGCGAAATCGCGTTCAATCGCCGGGTAGCGGGGGAGCTCGCGGAATAGGCGCCGGCGGCTCACGAGGGACCGCAGCGGCTCGATCTGAATCTCAGCCAGTTGCGGACGTTCGCGGAACCCGAGCCGGTCGCGAAGCCGGGGATGCAGTTCGCCCGCCCAGCCGAGCTCGGCGTCCCCCGCCCGAACGCGCGCCGAGCGGCCGGGGTGGAGCAAGGGAGGGCCGCCGGGCGCCCATTGGACGTCGGCGACGCCGAGCTCCGCGAAGAGCATTTCCAACACGCCCTTCAGATCGAAGAAATCCACGGGGCGGCTCTGGGGACCGGCGCGCCACGAGGCGACGCGTGAAGCGCCCATGACGCCGATGGCCAGCGCCTCCTCCTCAACGCACGGCGTGGCCATGTCCCCGAAACGAAATCTCTTGCCGATCTCGAACAGGCGCAGATCGGCGTTCCCGCGGTTCTGGTTGTGGAGGAGCGTGTGGATCAAGGACGAGGCGAGTTCCGTGCGGAGAAGCGCCTGATCGCGGGACAGGGGATTGCGGATTCTCAGCGCGTCGTCGTGCGGCAGTTCGAGCTGGTCGAGCCAAGCCGCGCCGGTGAAACTGACCGCGATCGCTTCGGACAGGCCGAGTCCCGCCAAACAGTCCTGAATGAGGCGACGCAGACGGACCTTCTCATTGGGACGGTTCGCGCCGGCGGGGACATAAGGCATGGTGGCGGGAATCCGGTCGTAGCCGTAAAGACGCGCGATCTCTTCGTAGAGGTCCTCTTCGCATGTCACGTCGCAACGGTAGCTCGGGATGGAAACGACCAGGATGTCGGTTTCGCTGCGCAGGACCTCGAATTCGAGAGCGGCGAGGAGGTCGGCGACCTCGGTCTTTGGGACGTCGATGCCGAGAACCCGGCACGCCCGCGCGGGCCGCAGCATGAGGGTGACCGGCGCGTGGGGCTTCGGTTTGGCGTCGACGATTCCTTTGGGCGCTTCCCCTCCGGCGATCTCGGCGATCCATGCCGCCGCTCGGTCGAGGGCAACCGTCAGCGCTTCGGGATCGGCGCCGCGCTCGAACCGGTAGGAGGCGTCGGTCGAGAGGCGATGGCGCCGCGCGCTTCGGCGGATCGTGGCGGGGTTGAAGTATGCGCTCTCCAGGAGAACACTCTCCGTGGCGTCGCCGACTTCCGATTCCGCCCCCCCCATGATGCCCGCGAGCGCTATCGGCGCCTCGCCGTCGGCGATCACCATGTCCTTCCCCGGCGCGAGGTCCAGTTCCGTTTCGTCGAGGAGACGGATCTTCTCGCCCGGCGCGGCCATGCGCACGATGATCTCCTGCCGGCGCACCTTGTCGTAGTCGAAGGCGTGCATGGGATGTCCCAGTTCCATAAGCGCCAAGTTGGTCGCGTCCACGACGTTGTTGATCGGGCGCAGACCCACGGCCAGGAGGCGTCGTTGGATCCAGTCGGGGCTGGGGCCGACGTGGACTCTCCGCATGACGCGCGCGGTGTAGCGGGGGCAGTGGTCGGGGCATTTGACGGAGACGCGGAGCAGGTCGTGCGCGTTTTCATACGTCTCCCGCAGACGGGACGGCTTGGCGTAGACTTTGCGGCCGTAAGCCGCAGCGAGGTCGCGAGCCAAGCCGAAAACGCTCAGACAGTCGGGGCGGTTGGGCGTGATCTTCACTTCCAGGATCACGTCGTATCCTTCGCCCACGGGAGCGTCTGGTTCCAGGATGACGATGCCCGCGTGGTCCGAGCCGAGTCCCATCTCGTCCAGGGCGAGCAGCATGCCTTCCGAGGCGACGCCGCGGATCTTGGCGCGCCGCAGAATCTGGCCGCTCGGCAGTCTCGCCCCGGCCCGCGCCAAAACGCTCACCGCGCCCTCGACCGCGTTGGGTGCGCCACACACGACCGTCGCCGGTTCGCCGCTTCCGTCGTCAACCCGGCAGAGCGCCAGGTTGTCAGCCTCCGGGTGGGGTTCGACGCAGAGGATGCGGGCGATTCGGATG
>DATKZW010000164.1:0-8842 GCA_035527775.1 Sumerlaeia bacterium
TGGATCTTGCGGAGATCAACCGCCGGGAACTCCTGTCGGCCGGCGTTCATCCCGACCGCATCGAACGCGATCCACGCTGCACGTTCGAGCGGGACGACCTGTTTTTCTCCTATCGTCGCGAGGGCCGCATTGCGGGTCGAATGATGACCTTTGCCGCTATCGCCACCCGTTCGGGCCGCCCCAGCGGTTCCGCAACTTGTGATTTCCTCTTGCCAAATCGCGAGAAATCGGCCATCGGGGACTGAATGGCGAGTCTGCCATGGCCCGGAAGCCGAAGCCGCGGAATCGGCGGGAACCAGCGAAAACTCGTTGCGTCGCGGGGGGCAAGTGTGCTAGAAAGATACTGGGTGCGGGGCGATGGGCGCCTGTTCCGGGAATCGCTCGCGTCCAGCTTGTGTGCGAGGGGATAAGTTCGTACGGGTCCGCCAGGGCGCCAATTCTCGAGAGTTCGGAGGTGCAGACCATGGCACGACTAGCAGTGGCCGTTCGCAATGCAGGGGGCAGGTTCCTTGCTACTGTTGTGGCTTTCGCCGTGATAGGGATCGTGGTCGCCGAGGCTGTCTCCTACCGGGCCGGCGAGCGCGACGTCCTGGAGCGCAACCCCGGGCCCATCACGGAATTGTCGGGCGAGCGTCCCATTCGACCCGCCGCCGACGCGGCAATCACCAAAATGATCGAGGACACTTACGATATCGCCCTCGGGCGCGCTCCGAGCTCGGCGGAGTTGAAGGCCGCGGAGGACAGGTACGACGCCCTCGTCGACGCCGGGGTCGGCGCTTTTCTTGCCATGGGCGATGTTCTGAAACGGGTGTTCATCACGCCCACTGGAAGAGTGAATGTGGAATATCTCGCTCTGGGCAAGCAGACGTGGGAGATGATAATCGACCTCGGCCTGGTATTCCCTGACATAGAAATCGACGAGGACACGGCAAGGGACATGGCAGCCGAGGGCCGGCTCCTGCAGGCGTGGGTCGTTTACTTTGGTACGCTCTCGCAGTTCGAGCAGAGGGTGAAACAGATCGCCCCGAACGTGAACGGCACGCCGGAGGGGAATTACGTCGCGATCAGCAACACACGCATGTTTGACATCCTCCCGAATCTGCTCGCTGACGTTACGACTTGGATCAGGTCTTTTGTCGGTGTGACGGACGTCCGCGAGACCGCGCGAGAGATGGTCCTCGACATGGTGGAGAGCGACCGGTTCAAAGACCGACAGTTCCCCACCGAGGAAAAGGTCTACCACGTTTACTTCACCATCACCGCCGACGAGCCTTTCGGGCTTATTATCCAAACGTGGGCGGCGGTTTTCGACGAAGTCGGCGACGTGGACGGGACGGAGCAGTTGATGCATTGGTTCAAGAACGAGTTCACCGCCGTCTTGGAGAGTTACTTCGGCCCGCTTCCCACGGTGACCCCGACCGCCTTGTGGACCCCGACCCCGGTTATCAGCCCCACGCCGGTGGCGACGCCGGTCCGATGGCCGGATCGCCAGCCGCCTTTGGACGTATTCGAGCTCATTCGTTGGTTCTACGTGATGATCCTGGACCGCAACCCCTCCGAGGCCGAGGAGTTCAGTTGGAAGTCCGGCTATTTCGACTACGCGAAGGCCTTCAACATCGACGCGCGGTTCCTGCCGCGCGCCATGGCGCGGATCTTCTTCCTCTCCAGAGAGTACGACGGCCGGTATCGCACGGACGATGAGTTTCTGACCGACTGCTACCGCACTTTCATGCTGCGCGACCCGACCGAGCAGGAGCGACGGGCCTGGCTGATCGGCGATTGGGACCGGGGACAGGTGCAGATGATCTTCGCCGAATCGCCCGAGTTCGACGCCGTCGTCCAGCGGATTTTCCCGGGGATGAAGGGGGACCCGGGCCGCAACTTCGTCACCTCCATGTACATGGGCATTCTCGACCGCCTGGTCGATAAGGGCGGCGTCGTTTTCTTCGGCGACCGCTTCAGTTCCTACTACGCCTCGCGGCGGGACTTGGCGAGATGGGTGGCGGAGTCGCTGATCTTTTCCGAGGAGTTCGGCCGAACCGCCCCGCCCACCAAGGATCACGTCGAGCACCTGTTCTGCGGAGTGCTCGGTCGTTACCCGAGCCGGGAAGAGACGGCCTACTGGACCGCCGAGCTCGACGGCGGCCGCGTCTCGATACGCGGCTTCATCGATCTCCTCGTCGCTTCGGAGGAGTTTGGGGCGCGGCTGAAAGAGTTCTTCGAAACCGACACGGAGCCCGGGCCGGTTCAGCCAACGGCGGAACCCGGACCGGTCCAGAGCCCGATCCCTCTTCCAGGGCCCGTGCAGTGACGCGACTCGCCTGGTGGGGACGGCGCGGCGGCGGCGGACCAGTGAGGTGTTGAAGGCAGGCGCCTGGGGCCCACATGACGGGCCCTGGGGGCCTGTTTCTTTTCCCGTCTTGCGCGCCAACCGGAGCGCCAATCCGCAACCGGCGCCCGACGGAGGCGCCCTTTCTCGCGATGGGGCAGTCCCCGCCGAAGACGCCGCGAGATTCCACCGTTCCCCCTCCCCGCGCAAAAGAACTTGCGCCCGCCTGGCGAACTCCCTATTGTGCCCATGGCTGTAGGAGGCGTTGACAGATCAAGGGAAGGCAGGGAGGCGAATGGGCGCCGCCCCGGAAAACGTAGCGTTCCAGTGTCTAGTGCCCCTCTTCCGCGTTCTGGGCCGGGCGAAGGGCCGCATTCTGCTGGTCGCGATCCTGTTCACGTCCCTGGCCGCCCTTCTGTCTCTGGTGTGGCCGAAGACCTACCGGGCTTCGGCGCTCCTTTTGATCGCGGAAAGCAAGACGGGCAGCTCTTCGGTCGTCACCACGTTCTTCAATCCCAAACTGTACGGAACCTACCGCGGCATCATCAGCAATCAGTCTCTGGCGCAAAGAGCGCTGACGCGATTTGACCCCGAGGGGCGGATGACCGTGCCCGGATTTCTGGGGCGGCTGAAAGTGAGGATTCTGCGCGACTCGCGGTTGATCGAGGTGTCCTACCGCGATCGCGATCCCGGGCGCGCGGCCGAGATCGCAAATTTCGTGGCGGCCGAATCGATCGTCTATAACCAGTCCCTCAACCGGAAAGAGATCGAATCTCAGAAGGAGAACCTCTCGCAGGAGTTGGCGCACATCGTGCGGAACTATGAGAGGAGCAAGGAGGATCTGCGCGAGTTCAAGGCGTCGGCTCAGATCAAGCGGATCGAGGCCGAGATCGCGCAGTTGCTCGACGCCAAGGGCAACTTGGAACACCAGATCGTTTTTGAGCAAATGGCCATTTCGCGCGCCTCGCAAGACGACATCGAGAAGAAGCTGAGCGATCTGCGCGGCGAAATCCAACGCTTCGAGACCGAGCGCCAGATCGAGAAGACCTGGAACGAGTTCAGGACCCTCTTGGCCACGCAGGACCTCTACAATTCGTCCTACGACAGCCTTGGAGTGGAGATCGCGGGCCTTGCGGGGGAACTGAAGGCGACCCAGGAGGCGCTCGCCGCGGAGCCCACGACCGTGTCCCTCTCGCGGGCGCTGCGGGGAGGGACGCCGCCGAAAAGCGCTTCGGGGGACGCGGCGAACCTGGTCGAATCCTTGAAGAACCTGGAGTTGCGGGAAGCCGCCCTCAATCCCGCCCACCAGGATCTGCTGGCGCGGAAATCGGCGCTCAGCTCCGCCCTCGCCGGCCTGCAGGAGAGGAAAGCCCGGCTCAGCGCGCGCATCCCCGATCTTTTGGGGGAACTCCGCGAGAAGGAGAACGCCGTCATTGAATACGACGTGGCCAAGGACAGACTCCTGCAGGCCCTCGACCTTCTCAAGGCCGAGTACAACCAGGTTCACGAGGCGACTCTGGAAGGGCGGCAGCTTTACCTGAGGATTTTGGAGAATAGCCTCTCCGAGATCGACGGGAAACTCGAGGCCAAGCAAAGGGAGTTGGCGGAGAACGAAACCAAGCTGGCCGCCCTCGAGCTGGATCACGAGATCAACTCGGCGAATCTGCAACTGTTTGGGAAACAGTCCGAGCAGATGCTCCTGAGCATCGCCGAGAAGCTTCAGACCATCGCAATCATCGCCGACGCGCTCCCGCCCGAGGACCCGATCTGGCCGAGAAAGAAAGGGATCGTCGGTCTAGCCTTCATGATCTCCCTTCTCGGCTCGGCGTGCTTCTTCTACGCCAAAGAAATCGCGAAAGTAGGAACCGGCGGACCGGGTCCGTGAGCGGTCGTGAGTTCCGGAAAGATGGGGCGGACCGCGTCCGTGAGAGAGAATCTGCGCATCGCGATACTCGGCACACGGGGGATCCCGGCCCGTTACGGCGGCTTTGAGACCTTCGCCGAAGAGATCTCCACGCGCTTGGTCCAGCGCGGCTTCTCCGTCACAGTCTATTGCCGCACGAGCCGGTTTCAGTTCCGGTCCTCGCGCTACCGGGGGGTCGATCTCGAAATCCTGCCCACGATTCGCCACAAGTATCTCGACACGGTAGCCCACACCGCTCTCAGCGCTTTTCACAGCCTCTTCAAACGGTTCGACGCCGTCCTCTTCTGCAACGCGGCCAACAGCCTGTTCACCATTATCCCTCGTCTGGCCGGCGCGAAGGTCGCCATCAATGTTGACGGCATCGAGCGCAAACGCCTCAAATGGAACGCTCTCGGGCGGGGGTGGTACCGCCTGGGAGAATATCTCGCCACGAAATTCCCCCACCGGATCGTGGCCGACGCTCAGGTTATTCACGACTACTACCAAGAGACTTACGGAGTCGATTCCGAGATCATCGCCTACGGCGCCGAGATAAAGCCGCTGCCCCCCGGCCCCGCGCTCGAGAGGCTCGGCGTCCGGCCCAAGGACTACATCCTCTATGTCAGTCGCCTCGAGCCGGAAAACCACGCGCACACCTTAGTCGCAGCCTTCGAGAAAGTCTCGACCGAGAAAAGGCTCCTTATCGTGGGCGATGCGCCTTACAGCAGGAAGTACATCGAGAATCTCAAGAAGACAAAGGACTCAAGAATCATTTTTGCCGGCGCCATCTACGGCGAGGGGTACCGCGAACTTCAAAGCCACGCGTACTGCTACGTCCAGGCCACGGCCGTCGGGGGCACGCATCCGGCTCTCATCGAGGCCATGTCGGCCGGCAATTGCGTCATCGCCAACGGCACGCCGGAGAACGTCGAGGTTGTCGGCGATGCGGGCCTCACCTACAAAATGAACGACGCCGAGGATCTCGCCGCCCGGCTCCGGGAAGTCCTCGCGAATCCCGCCCTCGCCCGAGACCTGGGCGCCTTGGCGGCGCAAAGGGCTCGCGAGCGCTATTCCTGGGAGGCCATCGCGTCGCAGTACGAACGCCTGTTCCGGGAGCTCTGCGCAGAGAGATAGAGTGGCGCTGGCGGGGCGTTGCCCCACCCTACGAGATGACACCGAAAAGTTTCATGGCAGTCCGGCGAACATGCTCGAGACTGCGGAAACCGGCGCCGGAACCCGTCAATGCAAGACGGATTCCAGCGTTCTCCTCAACCGGGCGATGCTCTCGGAGAGGTCCCCGTGTTCTTCCATGTGGCGACGGCCGGCCCGTCCCATCCTGCGGCGCAGATCCGGATCTCGCGCCAGGACCGACATGCGTTCGGCCATGCCTTCCCAGTCCCCCTCCTCCACAAGAAAGCCGCTCCGCCCGTGAACGACCTGGTCCAGGATCCCCGCGTGGCGCGTTGAGACGACGGGCAAGGCGCTGGCCGCTGCCTCAGCCACGGCAACGGGCCATCCTTCTTCGTCGCCGTTCGGGGCGGTTACGGAGTGCTGGACAAACGCGCCCGAGGCCGCCATCTCCGCTTGGACGCGTGAGTTGGGCTGCTCGCCGAGGAACGTCACTTGTTCGGCCATCCCGAGCTCCGCGACCAGGGCTTCGCACGAATCTCGCAACGGCCCGTCGCCGACGAGCCGGAGCGTCACCCCTTCGCACTCCGCCGCGCAGCGCGCAAAGGCGCGGATCGTGTCGAGAGGCGATTTCTTCTCCACGAGGCGCCCAACCGCCACGAACCGGCAAGGTTGCTTCGAGACGGTCTCCGATTCGCGGAATTCCCCCAGTGGGACCCCGTACGGAATGACGGAGATCCTGCTGCCGGGACATCCCAAGGCTTTCAGACGTTCGGCCTGCGTTTGGTTGACCGCCACGCAAGCCGCCGCCTGGGCGACGAGGCGCCGGCAGCTGAAGCGGTAGACGGCCCGGCGATACAAGCTCGAGAGATCGAAGCCGTGAAAGTGCACGACCAGCGGAACGCCAGCGCTCCGGCAAGGCCGCATCGCCCTCAGTCCCGCCAATCCGAACTGCGCCAGGACGACGTCCACGCCACGCTCGCGAAGCAGCCGCTGAAAGGCCCGTTCCTCACGCCGGGGCATGACGTCCACACAGCCGTGGCGAGCCGCGTTCCGGGCGATCCGATATCTGCCGGCCAACGAGCGTCCGTCGAAAAAAGAACCGGCAAAGGGGAGTTCCAGACATTCCACGTCCTGGGTGACGGCCTCCCCCTTCACCAGGCGCTCGGCCCAGACCGCAGCCCCCAGCGCCCGCGCCTGACGGAGAACGAACGTCTGGGTCAGTTCGGGGAAAGTCTGTACGAGAATCGCGATGCGCATGCGCTCTGGTGTGCCGCCCGCCAATCTGGCTCGATCAACGAATGGGGCGTAACAGGAGATCGTCGATCGCCATCCGAGCGGGCTGGGGCGGCAGGAACTCCGGCATGCCCACCGCCAGGAGAGCCACCGGGGCGATGTGGTTCTCGATCTTCAAAGCCGACGCGAAGCGGCGGTAGATCCTTCGATTCGCCGGGCGCGACCAAATCAGATCGTCCGCGAAATGATTCCAACATGCGCCAAGGCCGCACTTCTCCGCGGTCAACACCATGGACATTGCGGCCGCCCCGGCATCGATATACAGGCCGCGCTCGTCCTTGCCCAGCACCCCGTAAACCCGCTTGTCCATCCCCATGAAGATCAGGAGCGGGGCGCACGTGCAGTGCCGTTCTTTGATCTTCTCAAGAAGCGCTTTCTCCGCCGGGTCCGATATGACCAGGAAACGCCAGGCTTGGCGGTTCCCCGAGTTGGGCGCCCAGCGGGCGGCATCGATCATCAGGCGCGTCACACCTCGGAGGGTCTTGCCGTCGGGCTGCTCTTTGGCCCATACGCGGACGCTGCGCCTGGATTTGAGGAATTCCACGAACGGCAAGGCCGCGGAGGGGTCAAAAGGCGGGGGGGAATCGCCGAGCTTCGCGATGAACTCCTCTCGGAGGTTCGAGAAGGCGTCGTAGATTCTTCTGGACCACTCGACCGTGGGCTCGTCCATGGGGAATCCCCGCGCCTCTAGAATCCTGTATATCTCCGCCAGGCGGTCGCGTTTGGCCAGATAGGCGTGGCGTTTGGCTTCGAGGACGTCGTTGTAGACCGCCTTCTCGATTCGGTGCGACTCGTATCGCATCAGAGCCAGAAGCTCCGCCGTGCTGAGCCGTCGCAGCTCGGCGAGCGAATAGGTTTTTCTTCTTCCCGGGAAGAGACGCCGGTACATCGGCATGACGCCCGGGATGCTCTTGATCCAAACTTTGGCGCTCATCTTCGCATGCTCTCTCAGGCCCCCGGCGCTCTCAGGCCGATCTGCCGGGGCAGGCGGTCGAAGTATTCGGCGTTCCAATCCGGAACGTCGCGGCAGGTTTCCGCCATGCACTGCGCCGCCACTTCGGGGACCGCTCCGATCTCCTCGGCGAAGCGGACAAACCGCACATCGCAAAACCACTCCATGGCGGAAGTCATCTTGTGATCGACCGTCCGCAGAACGACGCACGGTTTGCGGCACAGCACGGCGAAAACCAAGCCATGATACCGGTCGGTAACAACCAGATCCGAGTCCTGAAACCGATCCAGAACGCTTTCCAGAACGTCGGCCCGGCGGTCAACGTCGATCGGCTCGGGCAGCGTGGTGTCGAAGAACTCGCATTGGAACGGCAATTCCTCCGCCAGCCGGCGGCGATCTGCTTCGGTCAGGATCGACTCATCGTCGCGTCGAAGGCACAACAGGGCTTCGGACGGCTTCGGTCGCTTACCCTGCGGCCGCGGCGGAAGCGAGAGGACGAAGTCGGGCAGGCAAAGGGTTCTCGCCCGAGGGAACAGCTCCGCGGCCAGATTGCCGCTCTGGGAGTCCCGCCCGATGACGGTCAGGTTCGGGTGCCGGCCGTAGATCCTTCGGGAACGCGCGCGTTCCCTCCGGCCTTGGGGCGTGTCGCTGAAGAAGATGGTTTGCGGAAGGCTGACGATTCGGTTGTTGGGGAAATTCCGGATGATGCAACGGCGGGCGTTCTCCGACCAGATGCCGCGGTCGCCGAGGTTCCCCCCGCTGTGGAGAAGAAAAAGGTCTTCCGGCCCCACGAGCCATTTCAAGGCCGGGATCATCCGGCGAGTCTGGAATTTGTCGAGTTCGAGGACCGGCGCGTCGGGAAACCACTTCTGGATCCAGCGGCCAATGGCGACGGCCTGGGCGTGATCGCCCACGTTGCTCAAGGAGGGCGGCGGAGTGAGGGCGTAGATCATCTTGCCGCGACCCCGGAGTGCGCGATGGGCCCGGGCAAGGCGGACGTTGCCAAGAATCCAGCCGGGGACGCGGATTCCCCGCGAAAAGAGTTCTCCCGTTGCGTTCAAGAAAGACATGACTGCAAACCCCGTCTTCCGCCGGCCTTTCTTGGGTCCGACCCGCGGCTTCTGGCGCCGCGGTGATTGTACCGCGTTCACGCGTCCTTCACATTATCCCGGCGATCCGAACAAGTCAACGCGGATCTGCCGGATCTCACCCAGTGTTCGCCGCCCCTGGGGGG
>DATKZW010000165.1:0-3497 GCA_035527775.1 Sumerlaeia bacterium
GCCCGGCGGATCCCGACGCGGCTTGCTCGACCTTCGCCGCAGGCTTGCGATCCGGGGCCGGTCGCGGCGCAACGGGTTGCGCTTTGCCATGCTGCCCGTGCGCCGCGGGAAGGTCTGGCTCGATCCTGAGAACGCGCGGCGTCTGGGCGGTTTCCTCTTTCCGGTCCTCCTTTTTCGCCTCCGACGCAGGAGGGGGCGGCGCTTTCTTCTCCGCCACGCGGACGGGGTGCGCGTGATGAAACGCAAGTCGAAGCGCTTCAGAGACGTGATCGACGAAGTGGAAACGGATGTCTTCGCGCACTTCCGGCGGGACGTCCTTTTCCAGTTTGCGGTCGCAGCGTCTTGGCATGATAATCTCGCGAATGCCGGCACGGTGAGCCGCGAGGACCTTCTCCTTGACGCCGCCCACTTCCAGCACGTTCCCTTTCAGCGTAATCTCGCCGGTCATGGCAACGGAGTCCCTCACCGGCTCGTCGGTGAGAAGGGAACAGAGGGCGGCGGCCATCGCGATGCCGGCCGACGGACCGTCCTTGGGCGTCGCGCCGGCGGGTATATGCATGTGGATGTTCTGCTTGGAGAATCTGTCCTCGGGGATGCCCAGTTCCTTGGCGTTGGAATGCAGGTAGTTGACGGCCGCCATGGCGGATTCCTTCATGACGTCGCCCAGCTGCCCCGTCAGAAGCAGCTGGCCCGAGCCGGGGACGGCGCTCGCCTCGATGAACAGGATCTCGCCGCCCGTTTCGGTCCACGCCATGCCAACGGCCACCCCCGGCTGACCCATTCGGTCCGCCATCTCGTGGTACACGCTGGGCGGACCGAGGAATCTCTGGATCCGTTCGGGATTCGCGGTCACGTGGTGTCTGCCTCCCATGGCCACGTTCTTGGCCACCTTCCGGCAGATGCTCCCGATCTCGCGCTCGAGGTTTCGCACGCCGGCCTCGCGCGTGTAGCCGTCGATCAGAGACACCAAGCCCTCATCGGTAAAATGGAGGTTGTCGGCGGTGACGCCGGTGTCGTTGTAGCTGCGGGGAATAAGGTAGCGTTTGGCGATCTCGAGTTTTTGGCGCGTTGTGTATCCGCTCAATCTGAGAATATCCATCCGGTCCCGCAGGGGCGGGGGAATCGGATCGAGGAGATTGGCCGTGGTGATGAACATCGCCTTCGAAAGATCGAAGGGCATGTCGAGGTAGTGATCCGTAAAGGTGAAGTTCTGTTCCGGATCGAGCACCTCCAGGAGGGCGGCCGAAGGGTCGCCGCGGAAATCCATTCCGACTTTGTCGATCTCGTCGAGCATGATGAGCGGGTTGTTCGATGCGCAGTTGCGCAACCCCTTGATTATCTGCCCTGGGAGCGAACCGATATAGGTCCGCCGATGACCGCGGATCTCGGCTTCGTCGCGCATCCCGCCCAGACTCATGCGATGGAACTTGCGTCCGAGAGCGCGGGCGATCGACCGGCCCAAAGAGGTTTTTCCGACGCCCGGCGGTCCAACAAAGCAAAGAATGGGGCCCCGAATCTCCTTCTTCAATTTGATGACCGCCAGGTACTCGAGGATTCTTTCCTTGACGTCGGCCAGATCGTAGTGGTCCTCGTCAAGGATCCGTTTCGCCTTTTCAATGCTGACGTTGTCGCGTGTCTGCTTGTCCCAAGGCAGAGAGACGAGCCAATCGAGATACGTGCGGCTCACGGCGTATTCCGGCGACGAGGGATGAATCATCTCCAGGCGCTTCATCTCGCGCTCGACCACTTCCCGCGCGTACTTAGGCATCTTGGCTTTCTCGGCCGCCTGCGCCAACTCCTCGATCTCGGGGTTCCGTTCCTCTTCGCCCAGCTCCTTCTTGATGGCCTTCAGTTGCTCGCGCAGGACGTACTCGCGCTGACTCTTGTCTATCTTCGAGTGAACTTTATCCTGAATCTCGCTGCCGAGTTCGAGAAGATCGACCTCGCGATTCAGGATCTCGAGCACGCGCGTCAAACGCTTCTCGATGTCGGCGGCCTCGAGAATCTCCTGGCGCTCCCCGATCGGGACGGAGAGGTGTGAGATGGTCAGGTCCGCCAGCTTGCCGGGATCATTCATCTCCATGACCGCGACGGCCAAGTCCTCGGGAAGACGTCCCATTCTGGCTATCTTCACAAGAAGCCCCTGAACGGTTTTCACCATGCCCTGAACGGTTCTCGTTTCGGCGTTGGTGTCAGAGACCTTCTCGACCGCCACCTTGAGATAGGGTTCATCGGCGATCCTCTTCGCGACGCGCATCCGCTCGACGCCGTGCAGCAACAGACGCACGTTGCCGTCCGGCATGGGCAGCATTTTGAGCACCACGGCCACCGTACCGGTCTCGTGGAGGTTCTCGAAGGCTGACCCTTTTGCGGGGTCCCGCTTGAGCGCGACACCAAGGAGTCGGTCCCCGTTGAGGACGTCGTTGACCAGGTCCCTTGTCCGTCCCGAGCCGATGACGGTCGGGGCGATCATGAACGGGAAGAGAACCAGATTGTCCAGACCGATGAGCGGGAGTTCGCTCGGCCACTTAACAGCGCCGTCTTCCGACAGACCCGTTGCTTCGGCCTCGACTTCCTTTTGCTCTTGGGTGTCCGTGGCCATGGATCGTCCTCGTTCCAAGCGCTTCCTGGGGCGCGGCCTTCAGAAGCCCGGCGGCTTCTCCTCCCGTCCCGAGCGAAGCGGGGGATCGGCCTTTTCGCCCGGTTCGGCATGGCGGTCTCGGTCCGCCCCGTCACTCTACCACTTCAATCGGTATCTGTCGTGAGACGGAGGGTTTGCGAGCGATCACAACCAGGAGAAATCCGCAGTCATAGCGCGCTTCGATCTCCTCGTCGCGGATCTTGCCCGGAATCCGGAACACGCGCTCGAAGTGGCCGTAGCGGATCTCCATCAGGTGATGATTCTCTTTGGGCAGAAGAGCCTCATCGCGCCGACATCCGCGGATGACCAAGAAGCCGCCCTCGGCAAGAATCTCCAGCTTGTCGCGGCACATCCCCGCGATCTCCATCTTAATCACGACGCTGTCCCTGGTTTCGTAGACGTCGACTGGCGGATTCCAGACCTTCCCCGAAAGGGAAAAGAGGGGGCGCTGAGACGAGAAGAAGTTGTCGAAAAGCGTCTTGAACCGCAGGGAGGGGGACTCGGTGGGTTCCGCCGACAGGCGTCTGGCAGATGATTTCCCCATTGGCGTCGATTCCTTTCCTTCCCCCAAAGGATACCCGCGCCGTCGCCCGAGAGCAATCAAAAAGCGACGCGGAGTCCGCGCAATGGCGCTTGGCGGCGGAACGCCGGGCGTTGCCCCGAGCGGCGCCGTTTCGGCCCGTCAACGCGGCTTGGGGGGAGCAAGAAAAATGGGCAAGGCAATCATCCCATGCGCGACCGGGGAAACCGGGCTCAGGCGTTCTCACTGGGATCGCCGACTTCGACGTAGCCGGACACGATTTCGTCCCACTTGCCCTGCGCGCGGAGAATCGCCTCGGCCACCTCGCGCACGGCG
>DATKZW010000166.1:0-3342 GCA_035527775.1 Sumerlaeia bacterium
TCCCCCAGGCTGTAGCGCAAGCCCTCGGCGATAACAATCGAGGGCGTGACGGACTGGCGTTTCTCATCGTACTGAAAAGGTCCGCGCGCGACGTCGACGTCAAAGAAGCCGGCGGACTGGTAGAGGCGGCGGATCGTGTCGAGATCGTCCTGAAAGGCTTCTTCGTCGAAGTAGTTCTTGAGAAACGTCCACGACCCTTTGGTCTCGAGGGCCGCCTTGATGCGGAAGGTGGAAAAATGGCGGTTTCCGTGAACGGCCAGGTCCTCGACTTTCAGTTTGCGCCCTTCGTTGATGAAAACCTGAAGGATCTCCTCCCCGTCGGCGGCGCGGGCGAGGTCCGCGCGAACCTGGGTGCGAGGAAACCCCTGCGTCCGGTACTCCCGCAGGACGGCCTCGCGCGCCTTGCCGACCGCGTCGCGCGTCAGGACGTCGCCGGGTCGCAGCCGGGCGATCTTCTCGAGTCGCTCTGTTTTGATAGCCGAGTTGCCGACAAACTGAACTCCCCCGAGGGTTGGGTTTTCGCGGAGGATGAAGATGAGACGGGGTCCGTCCCCGGTCCTTTCGCGGCGGACCTCGGCGTCCCGGGCGAGCTTGGCGAGCCGCTTCAGGTCCTCGCGCACGCGGCGCGGGTCATAAGGCGTGCCCGGCCGGCTTTGGATCTGGCCCATCAGGTCCTGGGCTTTGAGCGTCTCGAGCCCTTCGAAGCGCACGTCGGCGATCGTGGGGCGTGGGGCAGAGTCCTCGGCCCAGGCGCCGACGCCCACGAACACGGCCCCCAACGCAACGGCGGCAACGGCCAGCGCCGGGAAGAGGCCCCCCAGTCGGGTTCTCAAGCCCCCAAGGGCGGCAGATCTCACGATTCTTCCCCTCACCATGGCTCGGTCCGGCTTCGAGCAATTGCCCCCTGCATCTTGCCATTACGCCGCAATATCGGCCCGAACCGCACAAAAACGACAGGGCAAGCGTAGGAAGGCCCTCCCGGAAATGCAAGGGAAATCTTGACAGGGAAATCTTGTCAGTCGCCCGAACCGTGCCGGAAGCGTCTCGTTCTCAGCTTCTGGACGACTTTCAGCGCCTCGAACCAGAGAATGGTGACGAAGCCCGCGACAAGACAGGTGACGATGTCGGCGGAGTGTAGCGGGGCGAAGTGGAAAACGCCGCGCAGAAAGGGAACAAACAGGACGAGAGCCATGAACGCGGTCGCTCCGCCCAGAACCCACCACAGAGCGCCGTTGGGGACCCTGAACATCGAGAGAATCGTCCGCGACCACGACCGGTTGGTCAGGATGAGGCAGAGATTGGCGACGATCAGGGTCGTGAAGGTGAGCCCCCGCGCGCGGTTGCCCTCGGGATCGGTGTCGCGGGCGGCGAGAAAGACTCCTGCAAAGACCGTCAACAGCACGACCAGCACGATGGCGCCCTGCAAAAGGCTCACCATGATGGATCGGATGCCGAACAGGCGGTCGGTGGGTTTGCGGGGCGGACGCGTCATCGTGTCGGGTTCGGCCCGCTCGGCCTCGAAGATCACGGAGCACGCCGGGTCGATGATCAGCTCCAGGAACACGACGTGCACGGGCATAAGAATCAAAGGCCAGTCCTTGAAGAAGACGGGGATCATCGAGAGCCCGGCAATGGGCACGTGCACCGCGAAGATATAAGAGACGGCCTTGCGGATATTATCGAAGATGCGGCGGCCCATTCCCACCGCCGCGACAATGGATGAGAAGCTGTCGTCGAGAAGAACGAGGGCCGAAGCCTCGCGCGCGACGTCGGCGCCGCGCGCGCCCATCGCCACGCCGATGTGGGCGGACTTCAGGGCCGGAGCGTCATTCACGCCGTCGCCCGTCATGGCCACAATCTCCCGGTTCGCCTTCAGGGCGTCCACAAGGCGCAGTTTCTGTTCGGGAACCGCACGCGCGAAGAGGTTGACCGTCTTGATGCGGCGAGCCAGCTCCTCGTCCGTCATGCCGTCGAGTTCAGGGCCGGTGATCGCCTCCTCGGGGTTTCGCAATCCGATCTGGCGGGCGATGTTCCGGGCGGTGCCGGGGTAGTCGCCCGTAATCATGATCACGCGAATTCCCGCCGCATAGCATTCGCGAATCGACTCGGGTACGCCGGGACGCACCGGGTCCGCCAGCCCGATCAGCCCCACAAACTGGAACTCCAGGTCGTGCTGGGTGATCGGCAGTTGCGTCAGGCGGAACCGGGTTTTTGCCACACCGAGGACCCGCAGGCCGTCGTTGGCCATGGCCGTCACCTGCGACGAAATGGCGTTGGCGCTCCCCTCGTCGAGATGGCACAGGTCCATGATGGCTTCCGGCGCGCCCTTAGCGGCGACAATATAGTCCGCACCGTCGGGCGATCTCCAGACATGAGACAGCGCCAGCAGTTCGGGCGAGAGGGGGTACTCGTGGATCAGTGTCCAGTTCTCGTGAAGGTGTTCCGTGCGGCGCAGAAGGGACTCCCCGATTCCCCGAAGCGCTTTTTCCATCGGGTCGAAGGGATCTCGCTTGCTGGCCAGGATTCCGAACTCCACGAGCTCATGGAAGGTCTCGGGCAGGGAGCCTTGGGTCCCATGCGCCGCGTCGAAGAGTTCTCCCTGGGTCCAGAGTTGCCGCACAGACATGTGGTTGAGAGTCAGGGTGCCCGTCTTGTCCACGCAGAGCACCGTGGCGGCGCCCAGGGTCTCAACCGCCGGCATCCGCCTCGTAAGCACCCGGTGCTGGGAGATTCGCCAGGCCCCGAGGGCAAGGAAGACGGTGAGCACTACGGGGAACTCTTCGGGCAGGGTCGCCATGGCCATGGTGATGCCCGCCAGAACGCCCTCCTCCCACGCGTGCGGGCGGTAGTTGGCGCGGGTCAGACCGTACACAACCACGACCAGGACGCAGAGAGAGAGCCCCAACACGGCCAGGTTGCGGACAAGGCGCCCCGTCTCCCTCTGGAGGAGCGTCTGCTCGGGCTTGACGCTTTCCAGGGCCTTGCCGATCTTGCCGAGTTCGGTTCGAGCCCCCGTCGCGAGGACTTCCGCGATTCCTTGGCCGCGCGTCGCGAGCGTACCCGAGTAAATGAAGGGTAGGTCATCGCCGCCGGGACGCCCCATCTGGGCTGGGGTCTGGGAGGCGGAGGCCTTTCTTACGGGCGCCGATTCTCCGGTCAGAAGGGACTCATCGGCGGACAGGTTGATGCTTTGCAGCAGAACCGCATCCGCCGGCACGCGGTCTCCCTCCGACACGATGATGAGGTCTCCCCGCGCCACTTCGCGCCCCGCGACCCGCCTCTGGCAGCCGTCTCGAATGACCAGAGCGCGCGGAGCGGAGAGATCCTTCAGCGCTTCGAGCG
>DATKZW010000167.1:0-4233 GCA_035527775.1 Sumerlaeia bacterium
CCTTGCTTGCCGGCTTTCCCCAGTCCTTCCCATCGCGGCTTACGTAGAACTCGTAGTCGACGATAATGCCGCCTGTCAAGTCCTGTCTGGGCAGGTAGGTGAACCCCTCGAGATCGACGGTCTCGCCAAGGTCGATTTGGATCTCGTGGGGATGGGGATCCTTCGTCGTGCGCCAGTCCGTGATCCAGATGGTGGCGGGATCGTCGTCGATGGCGTTGGCGGCCTCCTCCCCCTTCTCTTCGCTGTCGCAGTAGAGGACTTTCCACTTGGCCTTGCAGATGTCGAACTCCGCCTCACGGGCGGCGCTCGCCTTCCCCGTGACGGGATCGAGCGCCTTGGCTTTGACCAAGCCGCCGTCGGGAAGGGGAATCGGTTCCGTGTAGCGGGCCGAGGCGGCCGTCGGGTCTGAACCGTCAAGGGTGTAGTGGATGGGGGGCCCGGGCGTGCGGCAGGCGATCGCGACCATGCCCTGCTTGTCTCGCCGGATGCGCGGCGGGGACACGGTTAGAGGCGCTTGAAACAGGCCGAAGTTCGAGAGAGTGGGGCAAAGCCGGGATTGGAGAATGCGCACGCGCACCTTCCGGGCCGTGACCTCGCCGAAACGAAGAAGCCTCTTGTAGCCGATCGTGGTGGAGCGGACGATCTCACGCCAGTTCCGGCCGTCCCAGGCGTCCAGGGCGAAATCCTCCACGCGCTGGCCGACCTGGATGCACTCCTGCAACATCGCGCAGTTGAAACTGCGTTCCTCACCGAGATCGAATTCGACCGTCGCGGCAGTGACGCCGTCGTCGGTGGTCCAGTAGGTGTTCTTGTCGCCATCGGCGATCTTGTCGGGCCCAAAGGCGGGATCGTCGCCGCGAACGTGCGAGGCCCTGACCGCGGCGCCCTTGGCCAGGTCGCGCTCGAAGGTGGCGCGAAGGACTTCGCCGAGTTCCCGCAACCGTTCGACGTCGTTCTCGTGAATCAGGCCGCGCGGGTCGGGCGGAAGGTTGAGGAGGAAAACGCCATTGCCCCCGACGGAGCCATAATAGATCTCCAGCAGGCGTTCGAGCGATTTCACGCGAAGATCCTCGCCAGCGTGGTAGAACCAGCCGGGCCGAATCGACGTGTTGACTTCGGCGGGGTACCAGATGAAACGCTCGGCCTCCTTCAGTTTCTCGCGGCTGCCGAGATCCTCGGCCATCAGATCGGTCCGCAGAGGGTCGGCGCCGGCGGGAATGGGGATGACGCTCCATTCGCTCTTGCGCACATTGCCCGCTTCGTTCCCGCACCAGCGAACGTCCGGACCGCGAATGGCGATGACGGCGTCCGGCTGGAGCTCGCGTATCACCTGGTAGTATCCATCCCAGTCGTAAACTTGGCGTTTGCCGTTGGGCCCCTCGCCGCAGGCGCCGTCAAACCAGACCTCGGCGATGGGACCGTAGTTGGCGAGCAACTCGCGGAGCTGGTTCTTGAAGTGCTCGTTGTAAGCGGGCGAGTCGCCGTAAGTCGGCTCATGGCGATCCCAAGGGGAAAGATACACGCCGAACTTGATTCCCCCTTCGCGGCAAGCCTCGGAGACTTCGCGCACGATGTCGCCTTTTCCGTTTTTCCAGGGGCTGCTCTTGACGGAGTGTTCCGTGTACTGGCTCGGCCAGAGACAGAAACCGTCGTGGTGCTTGGCTGTGAGGAGAATCATCCGCATGCCGGCGGACTTGACGGCGCGCACCCACTGACGGGCGTCGAACTGCGCGGGGTTGAAGATGGCGGGATCTTCTTTGCCGTCGCCCCACTCCTTGTCGGTGAAGGCGTTGACGGTGAAGTGGATGAAAGCGATGAACTCGAGCTCCTGCCAGGCGAGCTGGCGCGGGGAGGGGGTGACGCGGGCGGCTCTTTCGATGAGGTCTGCCATTTGTCTTGTGTGTGTCTCCGGAAGGGGGCTTTCGCCGTCGGCCGGCGAAGCAGGCGCCGCCAAGGCGTGGAGGATGAACAGGAGAGGGGCGGCTGCAAGCGCTCTTTGCGCGGACATGGACGGTCTGATAGCAGCGGGCCCGCTCGGCGTCAAGCGCATAATTCCCGACTCGGTCCGCGCGGGCGCATCGTGACGGAGAGCCACCCGTCTTTCTTGCACTCGGCTCCCGTTTCCGGACTCGACCGAGACGGGGCGCGAAAACCGGGGACTGGCGTCGCACACAGCGGAACGAGCAGACGCCTGTCCCGAGTCTTTCTCAACGCGTCGCCTGGGCCGGCTTGCCGGCGCGATCGTCTCTCGCTCGTCCCAGCCGTTTCCCGGCCAGAGCCACGCACAGACGCCTCAATTCGCTCGTCTGTTTCAACCGAGCGGTTACGGCGCGCGCGCTCATGTCAGTCTTCATCTCCATCGACCTGTTAGGCCGAAACATGTGACAGGAGTCAGTCCTTGACGGCATCATAGTCCCTGAGTCCCATCTGGCGCTTCACCGTCTCCACAAACGTGAGCGCCTCGCGCGAGAAGCGGGAAGTTGCAGGGTGTAGAAGGATTCCGTCCAGGGCTCTTCCATCCCTTTTTTCTGGCGAATCCACCGTTCAAGAGCCTACTTCGGTCTGTCGTTTCCTGTCAAGGAGATCCCTGTAGTATCCGTGCAATGTTCAGCGCTTCGCGAGGCTTGGCTGTCTCAGCAGGGAGGCTCGCCGGTTTCCTGAGACAGGGCAGTCCTCAGAAGTCTGGCCCGAATATGGGGGGCGCCCAGAGTGTCTTGAACAGATGCGCACATATGAACGCGTGGCCGGACGCCGACTACCACTGTTTGAAAGGCTTGCGGGTGAGATTGATGTTGGCGTAGCGCGACTCGCCGGTTATTTCGGCGCTTGCGTCGATCCAGTCGGGAAAAGCGACCGGGCAATCCGGGGCAGGGATCTCGACCTCCGCCGTGATGAGACCTTCGTTCTCCTCTTCGTAGACGTCGATCTCCCAGACGAGGCCTTCGTGGGGAACGCGATAGCGCGTCTTGGCAAGAGGAGGGTGGAGGGCCATGGCGCAGAGATCGCGGAGTTCGGCGGGGGACAAGTCCTCACGCGCAAACTCGATTTCGCTTCGGTGACCGAGGGCGAGCTCTTTCTTCAGGCACAGAATGGCCGTCTTGCCCTTGATGATGCGGAAGCGAACGTGGGGAACGTCGGAGAGGTACCCCTGGACCAGCCGCTCCCCTTGCGAAAGGCTGGGCAGACGGTCTTTGTGGACGAGAAATCGGCGTTCAATCTCCTGCGCCATTCTGGAACTCCTTGGGTTGGGGTTGGGCGCCGCGGGCGCCGCGGCCCTCGTCGAGATCGGCCGCAGGCGCTTCGTCCGCCTGCGCTCGCTCAAAGAACAACACGTAGATCTCATGGTCCGCGCGGTGAGTTTCCAGAGCAAAGCGCGCCGTAAGGCGGAAGCCCGGCGGCGCGGGCATCTTGAGAGTGGCGGGCTGGATGGAAACGACGGCCAATCGGCGGCTCGCGGGAGGGAGCGGGAGGAACTCCGAGACGTCGGCGGCGAGTTGGACGTGGATGCCTTTGTGGCCGGCCTGCGGCTCCAGGTAGTAGAGAAGCGGGCTTTCCGCTTCGGTCGTCAGGCGCCAGACCGTGTCTCCTTTCTCGAGGCGCTCGATGCAGAGCTTCGCGGCGGTGTCCCACGCGCGTTTCTGGCGAAAAGCGTAGTAGCTTCCCAAGTGGATGAAAGCCGGCGCGAGAAAGATCAGGAGGAATGCCGCCTGGATCTTGGGTCGCCGCGACCAGCCGAGGGGCGCAGCCGTGAGAAGCCAGAAAGCGGGCAGAGCGATGACCGTATAGCGTTGGCCGAAGAAGAGGATCGGACGGAACATGGAGACCAGGTGAGGCAGAACCAGGGTGCAGAAGAACGCGAAACCCGCGAGAGCGGCGACGGGCCGTCCATAAGAGGAAGCGGACGGCCATCCCGCGGCGGCCAGAGCGGCGAGCCAGGCGCCGGCCGAGAGATAAAGCAGCCAATCGGGACAGACAACCGTGAGAGGTCCCTCGGCGATGGCGCGCCATTGGTAGAACACGAAACGGAACTCCCATCGGGGCAGCCATCCGGTGAGTTCCCGCCCGGCGTGGGAAAGAAGGACAGCCAAGGCCGCGCCAAGCGCGAGAAGGACTAGACCCGCGAGGGCAACGTGGATTCGCGGCGAGAAGCGCTCCGCGCGGAACCGCAACGGGAACAGCCGCCCTTGGTCGCTGAGTTGCCTGAGAAGCGCCATGCAGAAGTCGAGCAAGAGC